>NZ_RZOI01000549.1:0-4228 GCF_004022645.1 Mesorhizobium sp. M4A.F.Ca.ET.020.02.1.1
TGATAGGACGGATCGTCCTGGTGGGCGGTGGCGTCGGCGCGCAGGCGGGCGCGGCGCTGCTCCGGCGATTCGGGCCAATCGGCGCTCGCCGTCTCGATGCTCTCCTGCGGCGGCGGCAGGTTTTCCTTTTGACCCGGCGCCGGCTTCACCAGATCGGGACGCGGCTTGTAGTCGATCGGATCCTTGCGCTTCGGCGCGATCGAAAAGGCGCTGGAAAGGTCGCCGGCAAGCTGTTCGCCGGCGGTCTTGTCGGTGCCGTAGGTGGGCGAGCTCATGCAGCCCGACAAGGCAAGTCCGGATGCGACCAGCGGCGCCAGCAGTGCGGCGCGCACACAGATTCTCTCGGTCATGCCAAAAAGTCCCACACTAGACAGCCTCTCGATCGCCACCGGCCAAAAGATCCGGTCCCCATCGACGATGCACTTGCGACGGAAATCCGGCGACAATTTGTCGTCCGGAGTTTCGCGTGTTTACCTCAACCACCCGTTAAGGGCAACGCGCCGGCGGATTTGCATTGCCCGGCGTGGCATTTGTGCACTTATTTGATTGGGTGCATGTCGTTTTCCCAAAACCGCGGCACACTTTTGGGCGACATGCACCTAAAGCCGCCCAAGCGCTTTCAGTTCATGCAGCACGGCCGCATCCCTGGCCGAAACATCGGGGAATGCCCCGTCCTGCCCGACATCGGCGGTGTAGCGCCACGACCGCGCGCACTTAACGAGCCCGCGGTCCTCGGCCTTCTCGACCACCACCGCCACGCCCTTGACGTCGTCCAGCGTGAACGCGCCGTCCGGCGCCTTGCCTTTGGCGATGACGAGATCGCTGGTGATCGCCATCTCGGCCATATCGACATCCGATATCGCCGCTTCCAGCGCGGCATCGTCGAGGCTCACGACCGGCACGGCCTCCAGCGAGGAGCCGATCAGTTTCTCGGCGCGCGCGATCTCCAGCGCGCCGGTGACGACGCGGCGCACCTGCCGGACCTTGCGCCATTTCTCGGCCAGCGCCTCGTTGCGCCAGTTTTGCGGAATGACCGGGAACTGGTCGAGATGCACCGAGACGGCATCCGGGTGACGATCGAGCCAGGCCTCTTCCATCGTGAAGGGCAGCATCGGCGACAGCCACTTCACCAGGCATTCGAAGAGGTGGCGCACGACCTGCACAGCCGCCTTGCGGCGCAGGCTCGATGGCCCGTCGCAATAGAGCGCGTCCTTGCGGATGTCGAAGTAGAATGCCGAGAGCTCGACCACCATGAAGTCGAGCAAAGCGCGCGTGATGCGCTTGAACTCGAAGGCGTCGTAGCCCTGGCGCACCACTTCGTCGAGCTCGGACAGCCGGTGCAGCATCAGCCGCTCCAGTTCCGGCATCTCATCCAGCGGAACGTCCTCGCCATCGTCGTGGGCAAGCGTGCCCAGCATCCAGCGGATGGTGTTCCTGAGCTTGCGGTAGGCGTCGATATTGGTCTGCAGCACGTTCTTGCCGAGGCGCTGGTCTTCCCAATAGTCGGTCGTCACCACCCAGAGCCGGAGGATATCGGCGCCGGACTGTTTGATGACGTCCTGCGGCACCACGGTGTTGCCGAGCGACTTCGACATTTTCCGCCCCTCTTCATCCATGGTGAAGCCATGGGTGACGACGGTGTCGTATGGCGCCCTGCCCCGGGTGGCGCAGCTTTCGAGCAGCGAGGAGTGGAACCAGCCGCGATGCTGGTCGGAGCCTTCGAGATAGACGTCGGCCGGCCATTTGAGATCCGGACGGTCCTCCAGCGTGAAGACATGCGTCGAGCCCGAATCGAACCAGACATCGAGGATGTCCATCACCTGATGCCATTTCGCGGCATCGTGATTGCCGAGGAAGCGCTCCTTGGCGCCGGGCGCGAACCAGGCGTCGGCGCCCTCGGCCTCGAAGGCCTCCATGATGCGCTGGTTAACCGCCTCGTCCTTCAGCACGTTGCCGTCCACGTCGGCGAAGACGGCGATCGGCACGCCCCAGGCGCGCTGGCGCGATAGCACCCAGTCGGGGCGCTCCTCGATCATGGCGCGGATGCGGTTCTGGCCGGCGGATGGCACGAAGCGGGTGTCGTCGATCGCCTTCAGCGCGCGGCTGCGCAGCGTCGTGCCGTCGCCGAGGTCCTTGTCCATGTAGACGAACCATTGCGGCGTGTTGCGGAAGATGATGGGTTTTTTGGATCGCCAGGAGTGCGGATAGGAATGCTTCAGGCGGCCGCGCGCGAACAGCGCGTTGCGCTTGATCAGTTCCTCGATGACGGCCTGGTTGGCGTTGCCCTTCTTGCCATTGTCGTCGATGACGCGCGCTGCCCCACCTTCGCGGTCCGGACCGAAGCCCGGCGCGTCCTTGGTGAAGAAGCCGGCATCGTCGACCGGGAACGGGATCGCGGTGTCGACGCCGCGCTTGAGCAATTCCGCCACGGCGTCCATCCAGGCGTCGAAGTCCTCGCGGCCGTGGCTGGGCGCGGTGTGCACGAAGCCGGTGCCGGTATCGTCGGTGACATGTTCGCCACCGATCATCGGCACCGGGAACTGGTAGCCGTCGGCCAGCCCCCTGAACGGGTGCGAAAGCGTCAGGCTGGCAAGCTGTTCGGCCGAAACGTCGTGAACGCGCGCCAGCGTCACCTTGGCCTTGGCGGCGGCGTCCTCGGCCAGCGCGTCGGCGAAGATCAGCTTCTCGCTAGGCTGTGGACCGAACGCGTTCTCGGCCGCGGTCACCTCGTAGAGACCGTAGGCGACGCGCGGCGAATAGCTGACGGCGCGGTTGCCGGGCAAGGTCCAGGGCGTCGTCGTCCAGATGACGACATGGGCCTCGAGCAGATCGAGCGACGATTCCGACAGCGCCGCCGCGGCGGCGTCCTCGGCGCCGACGACCGGGCGCGCGAGGCTCGCGACCGGGAATTTCACCCAGATCGTGTCGCTCTCATAGTCCTGGTACTCGACCTCGGCCTCGGCCAGCGCCGTGCGCTCGACCACGCTCCACATGACCGGCTTCGAGCCACGATAGAGCTGGCCGGACATGGCGAATTTCAACAACTCGCCGGCGATGCGCGCCTCGGCGTGATAAGCCATCGTCGTATAGGGATTGTCGAAATCGCCGACGACGCCGAGGCGCTGGAACTCGCCGCCCTGCACCTTGATCCAGTGCGCGGCGAAGTCGCGGCATTCCTTGCGGAATTCGTTGACCGGCACCTCGTCCTTGTTCTTGCCCTTGGCGCGGTACTGCTCCTCGATCTTCCACTCGATCGGCAGGCCGTGGCAGTCCCAGCCCGGCACGTAGTTGGCGTCGTAGCCGCGCATCTGGAAGGAGCGGTTGATAACGTCCTTGAGGATCTTGTTCAGCGCATGGCCGATATGGATGTTGCCGTTGGCGTAGGGCGGGCCATCATGCAGCACGAATTTCTCGCGGCCGGCGGCCTCCTCGCGCAGCGTGCGGTAAAGGTCCATGTCCTGCCAGCGCTTGACCAGCGCCGGCTCCTTCTCGGGCAAGCCGGCGCGCATCGGGAAATCCGTCTGCGGCAAGTAAAGCGTGCGGGAATAGTCGATCGTTTCAGCGGTATCGGTCATTGGTCTGCCATGTGCATTGCCCGGCGGCGGAAAAGCTCGGGCGTTGAACTATCATCATCTGGAAAAGCGCGAGAGCCACGCGCAAAAGTCCCGGCGGCTCCGGCGGCGCTCAGGCCACCCGGAACACCGGGCTCGTAATTCGTATCGCGATCGCAAACAGGCGCGAAAAGCTCGTCATGGCCGGGCTTTTAGCGGATTAGTCAGCAGGAATAAAGCGCCGAGTTCAGGCGGCTACATTGAAAAGTCGAAGCGATAGGTGGTCGACACGCCGACGGTCCACTGGTTGCGGTCGCCGCGCTCCTTGACCAGGCTGGAATCGGCCGCCGGCCCCATCAGGCGCGAATACTCGGTGAAGACGCTGGCCGTCATCGGCTCGGTCACCTTCCAGGTGATCGCGCCGCCGAGGCCGGTCGACTTCAGGCCGCCGTCCGGATGGTATTCGCTGAGGCCGGAGGCCGCCGCCTCGGTGGCGTTGACGCCGTAGTAGGCGTCGAAATAGCCCGACGAGGCGAAGGAGACGCGCGGCCCGCCGGAGATGCGGACCGTCGGCGTGACGTCGTAGAAGGCATCCGCCGCGATGTCGGCGACGAAGCCGTCATGGGCGCGGATGCCATGCCTGAGCTCGGCCCGCGCCCGCACCCAGTCGAGCGGAT
>NZ_RZOI01000054.1:0-16987 GCF_004022645.1 Mesorhizobium sp. M4A.F.Ca.ET.020.02.1.1
GGGGTCTCTATATCAAGCTCGGCTCGCCCGATCTCCCCGCGCAGCCGTTGGCCGAGAGGCTCGCCAAGAATCCCGCCGATTCCTCGGTCGACGAGCTGGTAGCGCGCGCCGAGGCGCATCTTGCCGCCAACCCGTCCGACGGCAGGGGCTGGGACGTGCTGGCGCCGGTCTATCTGCGGCTGCAGCGCTATTCCGACGCGGCGCGAGCCTACCGCAACGCCATCCGCCTCGACGGCGATAGCGCCACGCGCCAGGTAGGTCTGGGCGAGGCGATCGCCAACGCCGCCGGCGGCATCGTCTCGGCCGAGGCTCAAGTTGCCTTCGAGGCGGCGCTGAAGCAGGACCCCGCCAATGCGAAGGCGAGCTTCTACCTGGCGATGGGTCTCGCTCAGGAAGGCCGTGCCGGCGAGGCGACGGCTGCCTGGCAAAAGATGCTGGGTGCGCTGCCGCCGGATTCTCCGTGGCGTGGCGCGGTCGAGCAGGCGCTGGCCGACGCAGCGGGCAAATCCGTCGCAGGGATCGCGCCCGCCAATGGCCCGGACGCGCAAGCGGTCGATGCCGCGCAGCAGATGTCGCCGCAGGACAGGCAGGCGATGATCGAGACCATGGTCGCCGGCCTCGATGAAAAGCTCAGACAAAACCCGCGCGACGTGGAAGGATGGATGCGGCTCATTCGTTCCTATGCGGTGCTGGGCAAGGCCGACCAGGCGCGCGATGCGCTCGGCCGCGCCATTGCCGTCTTTGGCGCCGGGAGCGATGAAGCGAAGAAGTTCACCGCTTTTGCCACCACGCTCGGCCTGATGGCGACGGAGTAGACGATGACACGCAAGCAGAAGCGGCTGTCGGTGATCGTGGCCGGGCTGGCGTTCCTCGCCGCCGCCACCGGTCTCACCTTCTACGCGCTTGGCCAGAAAGCCTCCTATTTCTACATGCCCGGCGATCTCGCCACGGCGACTGTTCAGCCCGGCCAGCGTATCCGGCTGGGCGGGCTGGTCGAAAAGGGCACGATCGTGCGCGGGCAGGGCGCGACGGTCGCCTTCTCGGTGACCGACAAGCAGAAATCGGTCAAGATCAGCTATACCGGTATCCTGCCCGACCTGTTCCGCGAGGAGCAAGGCGTCATCACCGAAGGCAGCTTCGGGCCGGACGGTATCTTCGTCGCCGACAGCGTGCTCGCCAAGCATGACGAGCGCTATATGCCCAAGGAAGTCGCCGATGGGCTGAAAGCCAAGGGCGTCTGGCAGGAGAGCAAGAGCGAATAATGGTCGAAACCGGACATTTCGCGCTCGTCCTGGCCTTTGCGCTGTCATTGGTGCAGATGCTGGTGCCGCTCTATGGCGCGCGCGTCGGCAACCAGAAAATGATGGCGGTTGGCGGTCCGGTGACGGTCACCGGCTTCGCGCTCACCGCGCTGTCCTTCGCCGCGCTGGCCAGCGCCTATGCCGGGTCCGACTTCTCGGTGGCGAGCGTCCGGGAGAACTCGCACTCGCTGCAGCCGCTGATCTACAAGATCACCGGTACCTGGGGCAACCACGAGGGCTCGATGCTGCTCTGGGTGCTGATCCTGACCTTCTTCGGCACGCTCGTCGCCGTGTTCGGTTCAAACCTGCCGGCGACGCTCAGGGCCAATGTGCTCGCCGTGCAAGGGGCGATCGGCTGCGCCTTCTTCCTGTTCATCCTGGCGACGTCCAATCCCTTCATCCGGCTGAACCCGGCGCCGATCGAGGGCCGCGACCTCAACCCTATCCTGCAGGACCTCGGCCTCGCCATCCATCCGCCGCTGCTCTATCTCGGCTATGTCGGCTTCTCGATTTGCTTTTCCTTCTCGGTCGCCGCCCTCATCGAGGGCCGCATCGACGCCTCCTGGGCGCGCTGGGTGCGGCCATGGACGCTGGTCGCCTGGATGTTCCTCACCGGCGGCATCGCCATGGGCTCCTACTGGGCCTATTACGAGCTCGGCTGGGGCGGCTTCTGGTTCTGGGATCCGGTCGAGAACGCGTCCTTCATGCCCTGGCTGGCAGGTACGGCGCTGCTCCATTCGGCGATCGTCATGGAGAAGCGCTCGGCGCTGAAGATCTGGACGCTGCTGCTCGCCATCCTCACCTTCTCGCTGTCGCTGCTCGGCACCTTCCTGGTGCGCTCCGGCGTGCTTACCTCGGTGCATGCCTTCGCCACCGACCCGGCGCGCGGCGTCTTCATCCTCTGCATCCTGACGCTGTTCATCGGTGGTTCGCTGGCGCTGTTCGCGCTGCGCGCCTCGAGGCTGACCGCCGGCGGCCTGTTCCATCCGATCTCGCGCGAGGGCGCGCTGGTCCTCAACAATCTGTTCCTCACCACCGCCACGGCCACGGTGCTGGTGGGCACGCTCTATCCGCTGGCGCTGGAAGCCGTCACCGGCGGCAAGATCTCGGTCGGCGCGCCGTTCTTCGACCTGACCTTCGGCCCGTTGATGCTGCCGCTCTTGGCAATCGTGCCGTTCGGGCCGCTGCTTGCCTGGAAGCGCGGCGACGTCCTTGCCGCCGCCCAACGGCTGATGGCCGCCTTCGCGGCAGCGCTCGCCGCCGTGCTGGTGACGGCGCTGTTCATCGACGGCGCGTCGGTGTTCGCCGCGCTTGGCGTCGGTCTCGCCGTCTGGCTGGTCTGCGGCGCGCTCACCGATCTCGCCGTCAAATCGGGTATCGGCAATGTTGCGCCGGCGGTTGCGCTCAGCCGCTTCGCCGGCCTGCCGCGCTCGGTGTTCGGCACCGCGCTCGCCCATCTCGGCCTCGGCCTGACCCTGCTAGGCATCGTCGGGACCATGAGTTTCGGCACCGAGAAGATCCTGACCATGCGCGCCGGCGATACGGTGGAGCTCTCCGGCCATAGGCTCCGCTTCGAGGGTCTCTACCCGGCGCAAGGACCGAACTACAGCGAGGATCGCGGCCGCTTCCTGTTCATCGGCGCCGACGGCAACGCCAAGGGCGAGATCAGCTCGGCCAAGCGCTTCTATCCTGTGCGCCAGATGACGACCACCGAATCCGGCATCAGGACTGTTTGGTTCAGCCAGCTCTATCTGTCGCTTGGCGACGAGGGCAATGACGGCTCCGTCGTCGTTCGGCTGTGGTGGAAGCCGCTGGTGACGCTGATCTGGGGTGGCGCCCTGGTGATGATGGCGGGCGCGGCGATGTCGCTGCTCGACCGCCGCCTGCGCGTCGGTGCGCCGTCGCGCCGCCGCAAGCCGGCCGACGCCGCGCCTGCCGCGAGCGCGCCATGACGAGGGTTTCGCTTGCCTCGCTGGCGTTGCTGCTGGGCTTGCTGTTTGCCGGCAGCGCCATCGCGGTGAAGCCCGACGAGGTGCTCGCCGATCCGGCGCTGGAGGCGAGGGCGCGCGCGCTCTCGGAAGGCTTGCGCTGCATGGTCTGCCAGAACCAATCGATCGACGAATCCGACGCCGACCTTGCGCGCGACCTGCGCATCCTGGTGCGCCAGCGCCTGGTTGCCGGCGACAGCGACCAGCAGGTGATGGACTATATCGTCTCCCGCTATGGCGAGTTTGTGCTCTTGAAGCCGCGCTTCAGCCTGCGCAACGCGCTGTTGTGGGGCACGCCCGTCGTCCTGCTCGTTGCCGGCGGGCTGTTCATCGTGCTCAGTGCCCGCTCGCGCCGAGCGGCCCCCGCGAGCCCGCTCACCGCCGAGGAGCAGGCCGCTCTGGACAAGATACTGCGCGACTGAGCGCCAACATTACAAAACTTTCATGTACCGGAAATGGCGCCGTAATGTGCGCCTCTCTATTCCTCTTGCCGGAGGATGCTCCGCCTGAGCGCATCCCTTGTGAAAGAGGATACGAGACCCATGAATATTGCCCCCAATTCATATTTTGGCACCCGCAAGCGCCTGACCGCGACGGTCGCTTCGCTGGCTGTCATCGGCGCGGTTGGCGTCGGCGCGCTGGCCACTGGAACCGCCCCCGTTCTGGCCGACGCAGTGCGTGTCGAGGCGCCGCAGGTGCCGAGCTTCGCCGATGTCGTGGAGCGCGTCACGCCGGCTGTGGTCAGCGTCAAGGTCAAGGCCAAGATCGAGCCGGCGGCCGATGACGGATCCGACCAGTCCGACGATCAGGACGGTATGAACAACTTGCCCGACAATCCGCAGCTGCGCCGCTTCTTCAGGGAATTCCGCGGTTTTGGCGATCAGGGCGGCCAGTTCGGCATGCGCCGTTTCAACCACCGTGGCCACAATGACGGCCAGCCGCGCCCGGTCGCGCAGGGCTCGGGCTTCTTCATCTCCGATGACGGCTACCTCGTCACCAACAACCATGTCGTCGAAGAGGGTTCCGCTTTCACCGTGGTGATGAACGACGGCAAGGAGCTCGACGCCAAGCTGATCGGCACCGATCCGCGCACCGACCTCGCCGTGCTCAAGGTCGAAGGCGACGGCAAGTTCACCTATGTCGACTTCGCCGACGATTCAAAGGTTCGCGTCGGCGACTGGGTGGTGGCCGTCGGCAATCCGTTCGGCCTCGGTGGCACCGTCACAGCCGGCATCGTCTCGGCCCGCGGCCGCGACATCGGCGCCGGCCCGTATGACGACTTCCTGCAGATCGACGCCTCGGTCAATCGCGGCAATTCTGGTGGCCCGACCTTCAACCTCAATGGCCAGGTCGTCGGCATCAACACCGCGATCTTCTCGCCCTCGGGCGGCAGCGTCGGCATCGCCTTCGACATCCCGGCCTCGACCGCCAAGGAAGTGGTGCAGGACCTGATGAAGAGCGGCTCCGTCCAGCGCGGCTGGCTGGGCGTCGAGATTCAGCCGGTCACCTCCGACATCGCGGAATCGCTCGGGCTGAAGTCCGAGAAGGGCGCGCTGGTGTCGAGCGCGCAGGACGACGGTCCCGGCAAGAAGGCCGGCATCACCGCTGGCGACGTCATCACCCAGGTCGACGGCAAGGATGTCGCCTCGCCGAAGGAACTCGCCCGCCTGATCGGCGCCTTTGCGCCGGGCAAGTCCGTCGATGTCACCGTGTGGCGCGACGGCAAGAGCGAGACGATCAAGGTCGACCTCGGCAAGCTGCCCGCCAGCGACAAGCAGGCGTCGAACGATGACAGCAAGCAGCCGGCGGCGCCAAAGGCCGACACGCTTGCCGATCTCGGCCTGACCGTCACCAAGTCGGAAAACGGCAAGGGGCTGGTCGTGACCGATGTCGATCCCGACAGCGATGCGGCCGACCGCGGCATCCAGCCCGGCGATGTCATCACCTCGGTCAACTCGATGGAGGTGAGCGGCACGGCGGATGTCGACAAGGCGATGGCCGATGCCGTGAAGGCGGGCCGCAAGGCGGTGCTAATGCAGATCACCCGCGACGACTCGAACCGCTTCGTTGCGCTGCCCGTCGCCAAGGGCTGACGTTCGCAACTTTCCCGAAGCGGCGGTTTCAACACCCCCGAGCCGCCGCGGGGGAAAGGACGGGGCCCGAATACGTTAGTCAGTCACCGTGTTCCGACCCCAGCGGCAGCGGGCTTCCCATCGCCCGCTGCCGCTCCCAACCATCAAAGGCCATTCCGTGCATGCCGGCTCCTCATTCTCAGGGCGAAATCGCGTATAACGGCTCTATGAAGATTCTCGTCATAGAAGACGATCGCGAGGCCGCCGATTACCTGCAGAAGGCCTTTGCCGAAGCCGGCCATACCGCCCATGTCGCCGGCGACGGCGAGACCGGCTTCGCGCTTGCCGACGCCGGCGATTATGACGTCATGGTCGTCGACCGCATGATGCCGCGCCGCGACGGCCTGTCGGTCATCGCCGGCCTGCGCTCCAGGGGCAACACGACGCCAGTGCTGATCCTGTCGGCGCTGGGCGAGGTCGACGACCGCGTCACCGGCCTGCGCGCCGGCGGCGACGATTACCTGACCAAGCCCTACGCATTCTCCGAATTGCTCGCCCGCGTCGAGGTGCTCAACCGCCGCGCCAGCGCCAGGGAAGCCGAGACCGTCTACCGCGTCGGCGATCTCGAGCTCGACCGGCTTTCGCACTCGGTCAAGCGCGCCGCGCGCGAGATCACGCTGCAGCCGCGCGAGTTCCGCCTGCTCGAATATCTGATGCGCCATGCCGGTCAGGTGGTGACGCGCACCATGCTGCTCGAGAATGTCTGGGACTACCACTTCGACCCGCAGACCAATGTCATCGACGTCCATGTCTCGCGGCGGCGCGGCAAGATCGAGAAGGGCTTCGACAAGCCGATCCTGCATACGGTCCGCGGCGCCGGCTACATGCTAAAGGGTGGGTAAGGCCGATCATGGCTCTTTCCCTGCCGGCCATCATGAGGACGACGGCAGCGCGGCTCTCGGCACTCTATTTCCTGCTTTTCGCGCTGTGCGCCGTGCTGCTCGTCTTCTACATGACCTCGCTGTCGGCGCGCATGCTGACCGCGCAGACGCAGGATACGATCAACGATGAAGTGGCTGGTCTCGATCGTGCCTATCGGCGCGGCGGCCTGCCGGTCCTGGTCCGCGTCGTCGAAGCACGTTCCCGCCAGCCCGGGGCCAACCTCTACCTCATCGCCGACGCCAACGGGCAGATCTTGACCGGCAATGTGCAAAGCCTGGAGCCGGGGGTCATCGAAACGGAGGGCTGGACGACAGAGCCATTTTCCTATCAGCGTTTCGGCGAGGGCGAACTCGACCGGCTGCGCAGCGGGGCACCCGACCAGGCCACGCCGCCGTCCGGCGAGCCCGAAGCGCAGGCCGAGGGCGAGAAGGGCCACAACGCGATCGCGCTGGTGCTGCGGCTGCCCAACCAGATGATCATGCTGGTCGGCCGCGACCTCGGCGAGCCCGAGCGCTTCCGCGCCGTCATACGCCGCGCCTTGATGCTCGCGCTGGGCATGATGGGGCTTGGCGGGCTCCTGATCTGGTTCTTTGTCGGGCGCGCGGCGCTGAAGCGCATCGACAGCGTCTCGGAGGCCAGCCGCCGCATCATGGGCGGCGACCTGTCCGGCCGCCTCCCGGTCACCGGAGCCGGTGACGAGTTCGACCGCCTGTCCGAGAACCTCAATACGATGCTGGCCCGGATCGCCAAGCTGAACGAGGGCCTGAAGCAGGTTTCCGACAATATCGCGCATGATCTGAAGACGCCGCTGACCAGGCTGCGCAACCGCGCCGAGGCGACGCTGGCCGGCCGGCAGAAGACCCCCGACTACCGGCAGGCGCTGGAAAGCACGATCGCTGAGTCCGACCAGCTGATAAAGACCTTCAACGCCATCCTGATGATCTCCAGGCTGGAGGCCGGCTATTCCTCGGAGACCACCAGCCGGGTCGATCTCGCGGCAGCGGTCCGCGATGTCGTCGAGCTCTACGAGCCGGTGGCCGAAGAGGCCGGCGTCATCCTCGAGACCTCCGCGCCGCAGGCTTTTGCCGTCGACGGCAATCGCGAATTGATCGGCCAGGCGCTGTCCAACATCGTCGACAACGCGATCAAATATTCGGCCGACTCGACCGGTCAGCCCACAGTGCGCGTGGCGCTGGAGCGTGTCGGCCACGAAATCCGGCTCACCGTTTCCGACAATGGCCAGGGCATCCCCGATGATGCCGACCGCGCCAGGGTGACCGAGCGCTTCGTTAGGCTGGAGAAGAGCCGGTCGCAGCCGGGGTCGGGCCTGGGTCTCAGCCTCGCCAAGGCGATCATGACTTTCCACAAGGGCAAGCTTGATCTTCTGCCCGCCGATCCCGGATTGTCCGTTATCATGAGTTTTCCCGCACGGGAGGACCACTGATGGCGGAGAAGATGGCCAAGAAGGCAGCGGAAACCGAATTGCAGTTGCGGCCGGCGATGGCGCTTCTGCCCCTGGACAAGGGGCGTGCCAGGCGGGAGTTGTCGGAGATCGCTGCCGCGGCCGGGGAAGAAGATCTGCCGCGGCTGGTCGAATTTCTCTCTGGCAAGGGGCAGCAGCAGGACCTGCTCGCCGCCATCTCCGACCTGTCGCCATTCCTGCGCGATACGGCGCGCCGGCGGCCGGCCATTCTTGACGCGCTGTTCGACCAGACCGTCGAGGCTAGGCTCAGCGACATAGGCGATGCGATCGCCCTTTCGGCACGCGCCGAGGCGGTCACCGAAAATGGCCTGATGATGGATCTCAGGCTGTTGAAGGCCGAGGCGCATTTCCTGATCGCGCTCGCCGATCTCGCAGGCGAGGCCGAGACGTCGCTGACGGTGCGCCGCCTCAGCGACCTGGCCGATGCCTGTACCCGCGCCGCCGTCGATTTCCTGCTGCGAGACGCGCACGAGCAGGGCAAGCTCAGGCTGCCGGATCCCGAAGATCCGGCGCGCCAGTCGGGCTGGGTACTGCTCGGCATGGGCAAGCTCGGCGCGCATGAGCTGAATTTTTCCTCCGACATCGACCTCGTCGTCTTCTTTGATCCGGCCGCGCCGGCGATTGTCGATCCGCTGGACGCGACGGAACTGTTCGCGCGCCTCACCCGCCGGCTGGTGCGGATCCTGCAGGACCGCACCGAGCACGGCTATGTCTTTCGTACCGATCTGAGGCTGCGGCCAGATCCCGGCTCGACGCCGCTGGCGATACCAGTCGAGGCGGCGCTTCACTATTACGAGGGGCGTGGCCAGAACTGGGAACGCGCCGCCATGATCAAGGCGCGCCCCGTGGCCGGCGATCTTGCCGCAGGCGCCGCCTTCCTCAAGGAATTGCAGCCCTATGTCTGGCGCAAATACATGGACTATGCGGCGATCGCCGACGTCCATTCGATCAAGCGCCAGATCCATGCCCACAAGGGCCATGGCGAGATCGCGGTCAAGGGCCACAACGTCAAGCTCGGCCGTGGCGGCATCCGCGAGATCGAGTTCTTCGTTCAGACCCAGCAACTGATCGCCGGCGGCCGCTTCCCGGAACTGCGTGGCCGTGAGACGGTGCCGATGCTCGGCCAGCTTGCCGCGCGCGGCTGGATCACCGCCGACGCGCGTGATGCGCTCGCCCGGCAATACTGGTTCCTGCGCAGCGTCGAGCACGCCATCCAGATGGTCGCGGACGAGCAGACGCATGTCCTGCCCGATAGCGACGAGGGGCTGCTGCGTATCGCCCTGATGCTCGGCTTTGCCGGAGAGGCGGAGTTCGCCGAGGCCTTCCGGGCCTCGCTGCAGCAGGTCGAGCGTCACTACGCGGCGCTGTTCGAGACCGCGCCGGAGCTTTCGGCCGGCGTCGGCAACCTGGTCTTCACCGGAGACGTCGACGATCCCGACACGCTGCAGACTTTGCACCGTCTCGGCTTCCATCGGCCGAGCGACATTTGCCGCGTCATTCGCGGCTGGCATTTCGGCCGCTACCGCGTCACCCAGTCGGCCGAAGCGCGCGAGCGGCTGACGGAATTGACGCCGGCGCTGCTCAAGGCCTTCGGCCAGACGCGCCGCGCCGACGAGGCGGTGATGCGTTTCGACGAGTTCCTCGCCGGCCTGCCCGCCGGCATCCAGCTCTTCTCGCTGCTCCAATCCAACCCCGCCTTGCTGCAGTTGATGGCGACCATCATGGGCGCCGCTCCCAGGCTCTCCGCCATCATCACGCGCCGGCCGCATGTCTTCGACGGCCTGCTCGATCCGGCGCTGCTCAGTGAATTGCCCGACCGCGCCTACCTGTCGGCGCGGCTCGCCGCCTTCATCGAAGGCGACCGCGCCTATGAGGACGTGCTCGACCGCTTGCGCATCTTTGCCTCGGAGCAGAAATTCCTGATCGGTGTGCGGCTGCTCGCCGGCTCGATCGATCCGACCCGTGCCGGCCGCGCCTTTTCCGATCTCGCCGATCTCACAGTCGAGGCGGCGTTGCAGGCGGTCAGCGCCGAGTTCGCAATGCGCCACGGCCGGATCGCAGGGGGGAGGGTGGCGTTGCTCGGCATGGGCAAGCTCGGCAGCCGCGAACTCACCGCCGGCTCCGACGTCGACCTCATCCTGCTATACGACCACGACGCGGATGCCGAGGAATCCGACGGCGAAAAGCCGCTGGCGCCTTCTCACTACTATACCCGCATGACGCAGCGCCTGATTGCCGCCGTTTCGGCGCCGACGGCGGAGGGAGTGCTCTACGAGCTCGACCTTCGCCTGCGCCCCTCCGGCAACAAGGGGCCGGTCGCCACTCATGTCGATGCTTTCAAGAAGTACCAGCGCCACGATGCCTGGACCTGGGAGCACATGGCGCTGGCGAGGGCCCGCACCATCGGCGGCGACGCGGCACTGTGCGCCGAGGTGGAAACAGAGGTGGCCGCGATCTTGGCCCTGCCGCGCGATGCCGCCAAGGTGATGGCCGATGCATCCGAGATGCGCGCCATGATCGAGAAGGAAAAGCCGCCGCGCGATCCCTGGGACATCAAGCTGATCCCCGGCGGCCTGATCGACCTCGAGTTCATCGCTCAGGTTGCGGTGCTCACCGGCCATGTCGCGGCCGGCCGCAGGGTGACGGCGACGGCCGACATCCTGGCAAGGCTGGCGCCCGACTTCGCCGGCGCCGATGTCAGGCAGCAGCTGTGCGATGCCTACGCGCTCTATCTGGCGCTGACCCAGATGATCAGGCTTTGCCTCACCGGTGAGATCCAGCGCGACGACGTGCCACCGGGGCTTTCAGATCTGCTTCTGGCGGTGACTGACGTGCCGGATTTCGCTGTTCTTGAAGCACATCTCAAGGAGACGTCGCCAAAGGTCAGACAGGATTTCGACCTTTTGCTGCGTGCGAAAAAATCATGATGGGCGGATGAACCTCAAGGCGGGAGCGTTGGAGCCGATGCGGAGAAAATCCGATGCTTAAACAAGGAGATAGGATGGCGGCCTGAATCTGATTGAGGAGGTTGCCGTCCTGGCATCGGGGGTGACGATGCAACAGGAGAAGACCAATGAGAAAGTCAACCAAGCTTGCCCTTGCTTTCGCAGCCCTTGCCGGCGCCGTCGGCACGACGGCCTATGCCGAAAATAACGCCAGCGCCAATATGCGTGACAACTTGATGTTACGCCTCGGCAAGGCGATGAAGGACTCTGACGGCCCCATCACCTTCGACCAGTTCTCTGACGCCATGGACTCGCGCCTGAAAAAGATGGTTGCTCAAAATGGCGGCAGGCTCACCGTTGCCGAACTCGCCGACGCGCTGGAGAAGGCGCGCTTCGAGCGCATGGCCAGGCGCATCATCGAGCGCTACGACACCAGGGGCGACGGCACGCTGACCGCCGACGACATCACTGGCCGCGAGAAGAAGCTGTTCGCCTTGCTGGACAAGAACAATGACGGCAAGATCGAAAAGGGCGAGCTGCCGAAGGGCGGCCGCTTCGGACGTCATCGGCAGTGGAATGGCGGTGACGGCGTGCAGTGAAGCTGAATGATCCGGATCCGGTGGGCTATGCTGCCGGATTCTCGAAAAGGCCTCGTTACTTCGCGCTGTCCCGCTAGCGTTGCCGAGGATTCCTACGGAAATCAATCAAGCCGCCGCCTTCACCGAAGGCGGCGCCTTCTTGAGCGGGATTCGCACCGACACGATCGTGCCGACGCCTTCGGTCGAGCGGATCTTCAGCGCGCCGCCCTGCAGCTCGGCCAGCGAGCGCGAGATGGCCAGGCCGAGGCCCGAGCCTGCATGGTTCTTTGAGAACTGGTTCTGCACCTGCTCGAAGGGCCGGCCAAGCTTGCTCAGCGCCGCTTTGGGGATGCCGCAGCCATTGTCCTCGATGGTCAGCACCAAGGCTCCTGAAGCGCTGCGCGCCCGGACCGAGATGTGGCCGCCCTGGCCGGTGAACTTCACGGCGTTGGACAGAAGGTTTATGGCGATCTGCTTGATCGCGCGGCGATCGGCGAAGAGCCGCATCGAATCGGCGATGCGGGTCTCCACCGTGATCGATTTCTCCGCCGCCTGCAGCGAGATGACGCGCACCGTCTCCTTGATCAGCGGGCAGAGGTCGATCTCCTCGCGGTCCATCGAGAACTGGCCGGCCTCGATCTTCGACATGTCGAGTATGTCGTTGATGACGCCGAGCAGGTATTTGCCGCTGCCGTTGATGTCGGTGGCATATTCTTCGTAGCGCGGCGAGCCGAGCGGCCCGAACAGGCCTTGTTCCATCAGCTCGGAGAAGCCAATGATGGCGTTGAGCGGCGTGCGCAGTTCGTGCGACATGTTGGCCAGGAATTCGGACTTCGCGCGGTTGGCCGCCTCGGCGCGCTCGGTCTCCTTCATGTATTTGCGGTTAAGCTCGACCAGCTCCCTGGCGCGTTCTTCTTCCGCCCGGCGGGCCAGGCTGAGGTCGTGGATGGTCGCCATTAACCGCCGCTCGCTATCGACCAGCTTTTCCTGATGCAGCTTGATCTGGGTGATGTCGGAGCCGACCGAGACGGTGCCGCCGTCCCTTGTCCTCAGTTCGTTGACCTGCAGCCAGCGGCCGTCGGCAAGCTGCCGCTCGAAGGTCGAGCCGCCCTGTGGGCCATTGGCGTTGGCCAGCCTGCGCTCCGAGGCGAAGGCCAGCATGCGTTCCTCGAGCACGGCGCGCGTCGCGCCCGGCATCACGTCGCGGTCCGACAGGCCGTTGTCCTTCTGGAACTTTGAATTGCACATGATCAGCCGCTCGGCGGCGTCCCAAAGCACGAAGGATTCGTTGATGTTCTCGATCGCGGTCCGCAAGCGCAGGTCCGCCGCCTCCGAGCGCAGCGCCAGGTGCCTCTGCTCGGTGACGTCGACGGCGATCCCGATCAGCTGGATTTCCGGCGCCTCCGGGTCGATCACCTGCGCTCTCGCGCGCATCCACACCCATTGCCCGTCGGCGTGCCGCATGCGGAACACCTGGTCGATGTGGTCGATCTCGCGCTCGACAATGCGATTGGCGAGTTCGAACAGGTCGCCGTCCTCCGGGTGGATGATCTCGTCGACCTCGCCGAAGGACAGCATGCTGTCGCAGGGTTCGTAGCCCAGCATGTCGTACATCGAGCGCGACCAGTACATCTTGCCGCGCACCATGTCCCAGTCCCACAGGCCGCAGCGGCCGCGCACCAGCGCCATGTCGATGCGCTGATGCGCCTCGAGGTAGATGCGGTCGGCGGCCTGGGCGCGCGCTGCCTGGCCGAAATAGGCGTAGAGGATGATGATCAGCACCCCGGCCGTCAGCACAAACAGTGTGACGTTGAGCGAGACGGTCTTGCGCCAGTTGTCGAAGACCGCATCCCGAGGCACCAGCGCGGCGGCGGCGTTCTTGCGGTCGCTGGTCAGGCTCACCGCCCCATACCAGTCTTTTCCGTCGATGCTGATATCCATGACGCCGGCCCGCTCGCCGAACATGAACAGCGGCTGGCCGCCCTGGACCAGGCTGTCCAGCGCGCGTCCCTGCCAGCCGCTCGACAGCGGCGACACGGCGATGATCTTGAAGTTGCCGTCGGTGATGGCAAGCACGTGGCTGCGGCCCATGGCCCCCTGGCGACCGGCACTCTCCATCAGGTCAGGCGCGGTCACTGAAGCGGCGTTTGGATCGGCGCTGATCGCACTCGCCATCTGAGCGGCCGCCAGCGAAAGGATCGCCTTGGCGTCGCGTTCGACCTCGTCGCGCTCGTTCATCAGCGACAGCACGCGCAGCGCCGCGATGACGATCAGGAAGATGATGATGAGGGCAGGGATCGAGCGCCGAAGCCACGGCTCGGCCGCCAGCAGCCGCCTATAGGCGGGTTCGGCGATCAGCCGGGTGTTGCCGGCAAGCCCGTCGGCCCGCGCCCTGCGACGCTCAAAAGCCTTCCCTCCGGGCGCGCCCCACGCGTCCGCCTTGGCCATAAATGGCTACTCCCCGAATTCCGTATGCTTGATGGTCCGGTTACGCCGCACGCCCGAATCGTCATTAAAGAATCAAAGGTGATTCGCCTTGTCCAGAGGCGCGGCCAAAAAAGATTAAAAGTTGATTGAAATTCGTCCTTTCCTCCCACAGGAAGAAAGGGAAAGCCCTTACGCCAAAGTCCGCTCGACGATATCCCTGAGATCGGCCGACAGCTTATCCGCGGCGGCCATCGCAAGCAGCGCCTCCCTGGCCTTGGCCTGGCGCTTCGGTTCCAGCGAGCGCCAGGAGCGCAAAGCCGTCGCCAGCCTTGCCGCCAGTTGGGGGTTGCGCTTCTCGACCTCGAGCACGGTCTCGGTAAAGAAGCGGTAGCCCTCGCCGTCGGCGCGGTGGAAGCCGGTCTGGTTGGCGCTGGAGAAGGTGCCGACCAGGGCGCGCACCCGGTTGGGATTGGCCATCGAGAAGGCAGGGTGACCGGTCAGCGCGCGCACCGCCTCGACGGTCCGCGGGCCGGGCACGCCGGCCTGGATCTGGAACCATTTGTCCATGACCAGCGCATCGCCGCCGTACTTCGCTTCGAAAGCGGCCAGCGCCTCGACCGCTTGACGCGAGCCGGCATGCCGATGCGCGAGCACGGTCAGTGCGGCGGCGCGATCGGTCATGTTGCTGGCGGAGCGGAAGTGACTGGCGGCGAGCGCGGCGCCTTCCGGCAGCAGCGCCAGATAGTCGAGCAGGATGTTGCGCATCGCGCGGCGTCCGGCGCTCGAGGCATTGGGGCTGAACGGCCCCTTGTCGGCAAGCCGTTCATAGAGGTCGGAGAAGCTATCGCGGTTCGGCTTGGCGATCGCCAGGGCCAGCGCCTCGCGTGCTGCGAAGATGGCGTCGGGGTCGATGCCCTTGCCGATGTCGCGGGCGATGTCGGCCTCGCTGGGGAGCGACAACGCCAGAGCCCGATAGGCCGGCTCCAGCGTCTCGTCGACGGCGATCTTGCCGGCAAGCTCGGCGAGTCGCGCCGTGAACACCGGCTCCGTGCCGCCGAGCACCTGGCGGAAGGTCGCTATCAGCGCGTCGGTCAGTAGCGTGTTGAAGGCCTGCCAGCGCGCGAAGCTGTCGCTGTCGTGGCCGGCAAGGAAGAACTGGTCGTCGGCTCTCTGTTCGACCGAGAGCGTGATTGGTGCCGAGAAGCCGCGGTTGAGCGACACCGCCGGGCGCTCGGCGACGCCGGTGAAGCGCACCAGATGGCGGCGCTTGCGGATATGGATGACGCCATCCTCGACCGTCGCACCCTCGACGGCGTCATAGGCGACCGGCTTGCCGCCGGCGCCGACCAGGCCGAAGGCCAGCGGAATGTGCATCAGCCGCTTGCGGCTCTCCGACGGTGTCGGCGGCACGGACTGCTCGATCTCCAGCGTGAATTCCTTTGTCCCCGCATTGTGCGAGGAGCTCACGGTCAGGTTCGGCGTTCCCGCCTGATGATACCACAGGGCGAATTGCGACAGGTCGCGTCCCGACGCATCCTCGAACGCCTTGAGAAAGTCCTCGATCGTCGCGGCCTCTCCGTCGTGGCGCTCGAAATAGAGGTTCATGCCGGCGCGGAACGCGCCGGCGCCGAGGATGGTGCGGATCATGCGCACCACTTCCGAACCCTTCTCGTAGACGGTCGCCGTGTAGAAATTGTTGATCTCGCGGTAGCGGCGCGGCCTGACCGGATGTGCCAGCGGGCCCTGATCCTCGGGGAACTGGTGGGCGCGCAGCGTGCGCACCTCGGCGATGCGCTTAACCGCCCGCGAGCGCTGGTCGGCGGAGAATTCATGGTCGCGGTAAACGGTGAGCCCTTCCTTCAGGCAGAGCTGGAACCAGTCGCGGCAAGTGATTCTGTTGCCTGTCCAATTGTGGAAATACTCATGCGCGATGATCGCCTCGATATTGGCGAAATCGGCATCGGTCGCGGTCTCCTCGTCGGCCAGCACATATTTGTCGTTGAAGATGTTGAGGCCCTTGTTCTCCATCGCGCCCATGTTGAAGTCGGAGACGGCGACGATGTTGAACACGTCGAGATCGTATTCGCGGCCGAAGGCGTCCTCGTCCCATTTCATCGAGCGCTTCAGCGCATCCATCGCATAGCCCGCCAGCCGCTCCTTGCCGGGCTCGACATAGATGCCGAGCTCAACCTTGCGGCCGGATAGGGTGGTGAAGCTGTCGGCCACCTTGCCGAGATTGCCCGCCACCAGCGCGAACAGGTAGGACGGCTTGGGGAAGGGATCGTGCCAGACCGCATAGTGCCAGCCATCGGCAACCGCGCCGGTTTCCACCGGGTTGCCGTTGGAGAGTAGCAGCGGCGCTTCTTCGCGCCGCGCCTCGATGCGCACTGTATAGACCGACAGGATGTCCGGCCGGTCGAGGAAATAAGTGATGCGCCGGAAGCCCTCGGCCTCGCATTGCGTGCAATAGACGTTGCTGGAGCGATAGAGTCCCATCAGCGCCTCGTTGCGCGCGGGCACGATCTCGGTTTCCAGGACAAGCTCGAAGCGGGAAGCGGCCGGCGGCTTCAGGATGGCGAGTTCGTCGGGCGTTGCCGCGTAGTCCGCCGGCTGAAGCTCGCGGCCGTCAATGGCGATGCCGATCAGCGTCAGCCCGTCGCCGTCGAGCACCAGCGGCGCTGACGCCGCGACGCCACCGCGGCGCTCGACTGTGAGCGTGGCGGTGACGCGGGTTGCCCCTGGCGAAAGGCGGAAAACGAGGCTGGTCTCCGGGATGAGATAGTCACTGGGGCGATAGTCTTCGAGCTTGAAGACCTGGCCGGTATCGGTGCGCATTCGGAAGGGTTTTCCTGTCCTTGCCGGCGCGGCAAACACGCCCCGCTGGTCCAAAAAAACGAAGTCCGCGCTCTTTACACGAAACGGTCACTCGACAAAACTGCGCCAATGCCTATTCGGGCATCCATTCCCCCACCGTCATCGCGAGGCATTCATGGGCGTGGTCACACCGAAACTCGCCATGGGCGCTTCCGTGTTGCGTCGCGAGGACCAGGCCTTCCTCAAGCGCGAAGGCCGCGGCGCGCTCCGCCGCGGGCACGGCATCAGCCACACCGGGATGCCGGCCACGCCGGCGCGCATCTGCGCGGCGATCCGGGACGCCGCGCCAAGGTGAGCGCCGAGGCGAGAGCTGAGCCGCAAGGCGACGGCGGACACGCCGGCCACCACAGCACGCTGCGGGGCATTGTGCTAAAGAT
>NZ_RZOI01000550.1:0-4216 GCF_004022645.1 Mesorhizobium sp. M4A.F.Ca.ET.020.02.1.1
CTTCTGCAGAGGCACGAAGCCGGCGGAGGCGCCGCCGAGCGGCGACAGGTATTTGGGCAGGCTGTTGCGGCCCGAGCCGGTGAGCTGGATGAAGCGAGCGGCGCAAGCCCCCGCGCATTGCGCGATTGCCAGGCCAAGCGTCTCGAAGGCGAGCGCGAGTGACGCGGTGTGAAAGTTGCCGGTCGACAGCACCAACGTGTCTTCGACCAGCACCAGCGGATTGTCGGCGGCGGCGTTGAGCTCGATCTCGACCGCCAGCCTGGCATGATCGATCGCCTGGATCAGCGCCCCGTGGATCGAGGGCATGCAGCGGATCGACAGCGGATCCTGCAAGCTCGTCGGCGTCGTTTCATGATCGCGCGCGAGCAGGTCGCGCAGCGTCCTTGCCGCCAGCAATTGGCAGGCCGCGGGCCGCGCGACATGCAGGCGCGGATCGAGAATGGTGCGGTTGGCCGCGAGCGCTTCCATGGTCAGCGCGCCGGCCTGCTGCTGCTGTTCCATCGCAGACAGCGCGTCTACAAGTGCCAGTGCGCCGGCGCCGGTGGAGACCGCCGAAGCATTGATCAGCGACAAGCCGTCCTTCGGCGCCAGGCTGACAGGAGGGAGGCGCGCCATCATAAGCGCCTTGGCCGAAGGCATGCGCCGGCTTTGGTAATCGGCGTCGCCTTCGCCGATCAGCGTGTGGGCGATCGCCGTCATCATCACCAGGTCGCCGGCGCCGATCGAGCCGAGCGCCGGCATCACCGGATGCACGCCCGCGTTCAGCATTTCGACCAGCCCGCTGAACACATGCGGCGACAGGCCGGAGCCGCCGGCTGAAAGCATGGCGATACGAGCAAACATCGCTGCCCGCACGAGCTGGATGGGCAACGCGTCACCCACGGCGGCGCCGCGCCCATCGAGAAGCTGGCGCTGGAAGGCGCTGGCGTCGCCCTCGACTGCGGTGCCGAGATTGGCGCCGAGCCCGGTGTTCAGGCCGTAGATCTGCTGGCCGGCGGCGGCAGCTTCATCGAGGACTTTGCGCGCCTTGGCCAGGTGTTCCATGACGGAGGGCGTGACCTCCACCTTGGCCGCATTGCGCGCGGCAGCGGCGACATCCTCGATGCTGACGCCGGCGCCGGTGAGGACGAGCGGGGTCATGCGAAACGCAGCCTCTGGCCGACGCCTTGCGTGCCGGCCTTGGCCAGCATCGCCTTGCCGAGCGCGATGTCTGAGAGCGACAGGCCGCGATGCCAGAACAGGATGGTCTCGTCGTCGCCCTGGCGGCCAGGCTTCAGGCCGGCGGCGATCTGGCCGAGTTCGGCATGCAACGTCGCCTCGCTCAGCCGCCCGGTCTCGACATGGGCGCGCAGCGAGCCGAACTTGCCGCTCTTGCACTGGCCCCAATCGTCGACGACGATCTTGCCCATGATGTCGGTCAAGGACAGCTCCACTGCGCTCATCGTGCCATAGGGCACCACCAGCGCGCCCGGCTTGATCCATTCGGTCTTGAGCAGCGGCTGCGGTTCGTTGAGCCGCGAGGCCTCGACGACGATGTCGGCTCCGTCGACGCAGCTTTTCCAGTCGGCGACCGCGGTGACTTTCTTGCCGAGGTCGGCCGAGAGTTTCGCTGCGAAAGCATCGCGGCTTTCCGACCGGCGCGAATGGACGCGGATCTCGTCGAAGTCGAAGAGGTGGTCGAGCAGGCGGACGTTCCAGTAGGCGGTGCCGCGCGCGCCGATATGGCCGAGCACCTTGGATGTCTTCTTCGCCAGGTGCTTGGCGCCGATGGCGGTGACGGCACCGGTGCGCATGTCGGTGATGACGGTGGCGTCGAGGATGGCGCGCGGCGTGCCGGTGCGTGGATCGAATAGATTGAGGATGCCGAATTCCGAAGGCAGGCCGTGCAGATAGTTGTCGACATAGTCGCCGACGATCTTGACGCCGGCCGCGTCGAGCGGCGCCACATAGCCGCGCAAGACATTGAAATGGCCGTGGAATGACGGGTCCGGTTCAAGATGGACGCGCGGTTCGATCACCGTCTGGCCCTTGCCTTGCGCGACAAGGCCGGCCTCGACCGCGCCGATGATCTCGGCATCGGTCATCGCCAGCGCTTCGATATCGAGAGCGTTGAGATAGTCGATATAGATGGGCTTCATCCCACTTCCCCTCTTAGGCCCACTTTCCCATAACAGGCGGCGAGGCACCACAAAAGTTTGTTGGATAACCACTGGACTAGGCTGGCCCAATGCTGTTCAAAGCAGGTCCGTCATGAGCAGTATCCCCGACAATCCGATGGTGTCCCAGCCGTCGACAGCCATGCCGGCGCGCCAGGCACGGCGCGTGGCGCTGATCGTCGCCGTCGCCTTCTTCATGCAGCTCTTGGATTCGACGATCATCTCGACGTCGCTGCCGCAAATGGGCCAGTCCTTCGGCGTGCCGGCGGTGGCGATGAGCATCGGCATCACCGTTTACATGCTGGCCATGGCCGTGTTCGTACCGCTGTCCGGCTGGCTTGCCGACCGTTTCGGCGCGCGCAACGTCTTCCTGGTCGCCATCGCCCTGTTCACCCTGGCCTCGATCGCCTGCGGCTTCTCACAGAACCTTTCGCAATTTGTCGCCGCCCGCGTAGTGCAGGGTCTTGGCAGCGCGCTGATGACGCCGGTTGGCCGCATCCTGGTGCTGCGCAATGCGTCGAAGTCGGAGCTGATCGCCGCCACCGCGCTGATCACCTGGCCGGCGCTGTTCGCGCCGGTGGTCGGACCGGTGCTTGGCGGCTTCATCACCACCTATCTCTCCTGGCACTGGAATTTCTTCATCAACATCCCGCTCGGCCTGGCCGGCCTGCTGCTGGTCGCCCGCTTCGTTCCGGGCGACCGCGAAGCCGAGACCAGGCCGCTCGACTGGCCGGGGTTCGTGCTCACCTCGCTCGGGCTCGCCGCGATGCTCTACGGGCTGGAGTGCATCGCGCATCCTGAGGACGGCGTCTTGTCGACCGTGGCGCTGATTGCCGCCGGCGTGCTGATCGGCTGGCTGGCGGTGCGGCACCTCGCGCGCACGCCGCATCCGCTGCTCGACCTCAAGGCGTTCAAGGTCCTGACCTTCGCCATCTCGACGCTGTCGGCCGGAACGATTTTCCGAGTGTCGATCAATGCTACCCCGTTCCTGCTGCCGCTGCTGTTCCAGGTCGGCTTCGGCTTGCGGCCGGTCGATGCCGGCTTGCTCGTCCTGGCCTATTTCCTCGGCAATCTCGGCATGAAGGCGGTGACGACGCCGACGCTGAGGCGTTTCGGCTTCCGTCGCGTGCTGGTCGTCAACGGCCTGATCGCCTCGCTCGCGGTGATGGCCTGCGCGGCGATCTCGCCTGAAACGCCGCAGGCGCTGGTGGTGGCGCTGATGCTGGTCGCCGGCCTGTCGCGTTCGATGCAGTTCACCGCGCTCAACACGCTGGCTTTCGCCGATATCTCGGGCGCGCAGCGCAGTTCGGCGGCGACGCTGTCCAGCATGCTGCAGCAGATATCGATGCTGTTCGGCGTGGCGGTCGCGGCGGCGGTCCTCAATCTGTCGCAGATCGCGAGGGGCGGGGCAGCACTCGATCTCGTCGATTTCCGCATCGCCTTCCTGGTGGTCGGCGGAATCGGCCTTGCGGCCGCCTTCCGCTTCCTGGTGCTGCCGCCGGCCGCGGGCGCCGAGGTTTCAGGCCATTCGCCGCGGAATTGACATCCGGATTTTGGGCCGATCGCCGAGATAAACTTCGCTCCGCCTTTGGTCGCGCCCTCATCCGTCTCGGGGCCGCGCGCCGATCCACCGTCTCCCACAGGGGTGCAGGCTCTCATGCCGGTCGATAAACCCTTTCCGCAGTGATCCAGAAGATATCCGCTTCTGCCGCCGCGCCGTGCCTGGCCACCGCCGCGCGTTGCGCCTTGATCAGCTCGGCGTGGCTAGTCCACAGCTTCTCGATGGGGAAGTTCGAGCCGAACATCAGATGGTCCGGGCCGAGGATATCGATCGCGTTGTCGACGATGTAGGCGATCAGCGCCGGATCGTTGCGGTGGACGAAGGTGCCCAGGCCGGACAGCTTGGCGTAGACGTTGGGCGCGGCGGAGAGCGTGCGCAGGCCGGTCTTCCATGCCTCGGTGGTTTCCGGTTCCATGCCGGTCAGCATGCCGGCATGGGTGAGGATGAAGTTGGTCTCGGGGTTCTCGCCGACCAGCGTCAGGCCGTCCTTCATCTGCGC
>NZ_RZOI01000551.1:0-4204 GCF_004022645.1 Mesorhizobium sp. M4A.F.Ca.ET.020.02.1.1
GTCCTATGGCGACACGATCTCGGCCAACGATTTGCATGACGAGATCTGCAAGAAGAAGACCAAGGCGGAGCAGTCGGAAGCAGCGCCCGCTCCGGCCAAGGATGCGCCGAAGTCGCCTTATCAGGTCAAGCTCGACCACCCAACCCTGGTCGCCGTCGGGCTCGGCGGCGCCGACGGGCCGACGCCGAAGGCGATGCTCGATCAGGCCGGCAAGGAATATGCTGACGTGCCGCTGCCGAGCTGGCGGCCCGACATTCCGGCGCCGACGGGCGCCGAACCGGCCGCAACCGGGACGGCCGCGGCCGCCGCGCAGGGCGACCAGCCGGTCAAGGTCGCGAACTAGCCCGATGGGCGGCAGCTTTCCCATCCCGGTCTCGGTGCTCACCGGCTTCCTCGGCGCCGGCAAGACGACGCTGCTCAACCGGCTGCTGAAGGACCCGCAACTTACCGACACGGCGGTCATCATCAACGAGTTCGGCGAGGTGGCGATCGACCATCTGCTGGTCGAGCAGGCCTCAGACGGCATCATCCAGCTTTCCGACGGCTGCCTGTGCTGCACGGTGCGCGGCGAACTGGTCGATACGCTGGCCGACCTCGTCGACCGGCTGCAGACCGGCCGCATCGCCAGGCTGGCGCGTGTCGTGGTCGAAACCACCGGGCTTGCCGATCCGGCGCCGGTGCTGCAGTCGATCATGGCGCATCCGGCGCTGGTGCAGGCTTTCCGGCTCGACGGCGTGATCACTCTGGTCGATGCGGTCAACGGCAATGCAACCCTCGACGCTCATGTCGAGGCGGTGAAGCAGGTGGCGGTCGCCGACCGCATCGTGCTCACCAAGACCGACCTCGCCACCGATGCCGGCGATGTCGCGGCGTTGCGAGCGCGCCTGCGTCAGCTCAATCCCGGCGCCGTTCTGCTCGATGCCGATGACAGCGAAACCGGCGCCGCGGCGCTGTTCGACTGCGGGCTCTACAACCCCGAAACCAAATCGGCCGATGTGCAGCGCTGGCTGGGCGAAGAGGCTGGTCATCATCACCATGATCATGATGGCCACCACCACCATCATGGCGACGATCATCATCACGATCACCAGCATCGCCACGATTCGCGTGTGCGCTCGCATTCGCTGGTCCATGACGGTCCGGTGCCGTTCTCGGCGATCGAGATGTTCCTCGATCTGCTGCGCTCGACGTATGGCGAGAAGCTGCTGCGCATGAAGGGCGTCATCGAATTGCTGGAGGATCCGTCGCGGCCGCTGGTCATCCATGGCGTGCAGAAGATCCTGCACCCGCCGGCAAGGCTGCCGGCCTGGCCGGAGGGCAATCGCGGCACCAGGCTGGTGCTGATCACGCTCGACATGCCGGAGGACTATGTGCGCCGGCTGTTCGCCGCCCTCACCAACAGGCCGTCGATCGACACGCCCGACCGCGCGGCGCTGGAGGACAATCCGCTGGCCATAGCCGGGCGACGGTAAGGGGCCAGGACCGCGAACTCAGGCGGCGCCGCGCTCGACCAGGAAGCGATGGCCGCCGGACACCGCCGCCGTTTCGACGAGCTGATGGCCTGCGTCCGAGCAGAAGGCCGGAATGTCGATGACGGCAAGCGGATCGGTGGTTTCCAGCCAGATCAGGCTGCCTGGCCGCATCGCGGCCAGCCGCTTCTTCGCCTTTAGCACGGGGAGGGGACAGTTCAGCCCCTTGAGATCGTAGACGGCGGGGCGCTTTTCTCTTTTTTCAAGCATGTCGTTGTCCCAAAACCGCCCTACACTTTGGGCGACATGCATCAGCCAAAACCTCAGCCGCCGAACATGCCGAGCAGCTTCTTCTTCAGCTTCGTCACCGTGCCGTCGTCGGCGCTCGCGGCCTGCGTTTCGGCTGCCGGTTCGGCCGCTTCGACGCCCGCGGTGGTGACCGGCTGCTGGGCAGCCTGCTTGGCGGCTTCCGCCTCGGCCAATGCCTGGGCCTTGGCAGCTTCCTTGGCGGCCTTGGCTGCCTGTATGGCTGCGAGCCGCTGTTCCTCGGCCTTGCGCTTGGCTTCCTTCTCGGCGTCGAGCGCGGCCATCTTGCGGCCGAGCGGCGAATCGATACGGCCCATGCGCGCGGTCTCGGTCACCGAGCCGTCGCCGTTCATCGATGGCGGGTCGATCGGCACGCGCTCGCCGCGGGCGCGGCGCTTCGACCAGTCGGAAACGATGCTGGCTTCCTTGATGCCGGCAATCGTCGGCTTGGGCGCCGGCGCGCTGGACTTGACCGCGCCGTTGAAGGCCGAGTCATAGGTGCTCTGATAGGCGCTATAGGCGCTCTTCAGCGAATCCGGCTGCGTGGTGGCGGGGCAGGGCCCGGTGGGATCGAAGGTCGTGCCTTCGGGAGCCACTTGATTGAAGACGTAGCGCTTTTCGCAGACGTCGACCTTCGGCGGCACCTTGGTGATCTCGAAATTGTCGTAGCCGACCTTCAGCATCTTCCAGAAATCGTAGTTCGGGTCGTTGCGGTAGCGCGCCATGTTGGCGGCGGTCATGCGGAACGGAAAGGCCTGGATCTGGAACTCGGTCTGCCCGCCCTGGAAGGCATCGCGGCCGAAGGCGTAGATCTGCTCGATCTGGGCATCGGTCATCGAATAGCAGCCCGACGACGAGCAGGCGCCATGCACCATCAGGTTGGAGCCGGTGCGGCCATTGGCGCGGTCATAGGCGTTGGGATAGCCGATGTTGAAGGACAGATGGTAGTTCGAGCGCGGGTTCATCTGCGAGGGCCGGACCGTATAGAAGCCTTCCGGCGCCTGGCGGTCGCCTTCCGTGTACTTCGGCCCGAGCTTGCCCGACCATTTGCAGATGTCGTAGCTGGCCACCATCTCGTAGCGGCCATTGGTCTTGGCCTTCCAGATCTCCAGCTTGCCCTCTTCCTTGAAGATACGGGCCATCACCGACGAGGTGCGGACCATGCCCTTGGCCTTCATGTCGGCCAGGATCTTGTCCGGCAGCGGCTTGTTGGCCTCCGGCGCGAAATCCTTCATCGAGGAATCGTTGCAGCCGGCGACGCCGATGGCGGCGATCAGGACTCCGGTACGGGCAAGCTTGGCAAACATGGTACGGCTTAGTCTTTCCCTCGGGCCACGGGTTCAACCGCCAGGCCCGCACGCTGAACATGAGCGGACCGTAAGCCCGTTAACCTTGAAAAATCCTTACCGCAAGCCTCGAACGACCCCTCGCGGCAATTTCATTGAGCCGAACGCGGCGGCATTTTTGTGGCGGAATCGTGCCCGTACACCACTTTGCCGCGTAGCGGCCGAAGCTATTCCAGGGCGATCAGACGTTTTGACAGAAACGGATTTGACGGGGACTAGTTGACGTCGGTGCCAGTGCCATTGCTGTTGCCGTTTTCCACTGGCGGCTGGGAAGTCGCTTGTTGGGCCGTCAGTGCTTGCAGGCGGGCCGCTTTGATCAGCGTGGGTTTCTCGTATTTCTTCATTTCAAATCCCCCGAAACGAGAAGCTTAATTAGCAGCCGTTAAAGCAAAGTGTCTATGGCGGCCCCGCTCCGAACCACCGGATCGCCGCCTGGACCACCGATGTGGGTGGCGCCTTCCGGACGGAAAACCGTTCCAAACGTTTGATGGAACTGCCCGGATATAAAGCGCGTCGGGCTGAAACGGTGTTAGGCGATGCGCCTTAAGCCCTCCCAGAACCGCCCACATTTCCGGGCACTAGAGGCTGCGTCCCATGGCCAGGTATTTCTCGCGACGCTGCTCACGGAAATCGGTGTTGGCGCCGGCAAAATCCTTCATCGTCTTGGCGATGAGGTCGCCGGTGGCGGCGATCACCGTCTCCGGCGCCCGATGGGCGCCGCCGAGCGGCTCGGGGACGATGGCGTCGATGATCTTCATTTCGTAAAGATCCTGGGCGGTGATCTTCATGTTGGTCGCCGCGTCCCTGGAGCGGGTGGTGTCGCGCCACAGGATCGAGGCTGCGCCCTCCGGCGAGATCACCGAATAGATGGCATGCTCCAGCATGTAGACCCGATTGGCGGTGGCGATGGCGATGGCACCGCCCGAACCGCCTTCGCCGATCACCACCGAGATCGACGGTACCTTGAGCGCCAGACAGGCCGAGGTCGAGCGGGCAATCGCCTCGGCCTGGCCGCGTTCCTCGGCGCCGACGCCGGGATAGGCGCCGGCGGTGTCGACCAGCGTCAGAAGCGGGATCTTAAAG
>NZ_RZOI01000552.1:0-4198 GCF_004022645.1 Mesorhizobium sp. M4A.F.Ca.ET.020.02.1.1
CCTTCGCCGTGCCCTCGACCAGCGACGGCATGTGCTTCTCGTCGAGTGAGGTAGCTGCCAGCAGATCAGCGGACCAGCGCCGCCTGCCGACGTCGAGCCAGGAGGTGCCGGCGGAGTCGGACATTTCCGAAATGTGCTCGCCCGTCAGCCAGAGCCGCAGGAAATCCTTGGGCAGCAGCACCTTCGCCACGTCGGCGAAGATCTTGGGCTCGTTGTTCTTCACCCAAGCGAGCTTCGGCGCGGTGAAGCCCGGAAAGACGATGTTGCCGGTGAGCTTGCGGAAGCGCGGATCGGCGTCGAGCGCGGCGGCCTCGACATGGCTGCGCGTGTCGTTCCACAGGATGCAGGGGCGCAGCACCTGGTCGCCGGCGTCGAGCAGGGTTGCGCCATGCATCTGGCCGGACAGGCCGATGCCCTTGACGGCCGCGAGTTCCTTCGGATGTGCGGCCTTGAGTTCGGCAATCGCTTTTTCGCAGGCCGCGATCCAGTGCGCGGGATCCTGCTCGGACCATCCCGGATGCGGCCGCGAGACATCGAGCGAGCCGTGACCGGAGCCGATGACGGTCTGCCCGGCATCGATCAAAAGCGCCTTGACGCCCGACGTGCCCAGATCGAGGCCGAGATACATGATGTCCTCCCAATGCCTTTAATTTTTTCGGATCTCGAAAAAATCTGGCTTGGCCAGTTCTTATGCCAAGATCCGCTTCGGGTCAATTCTCGGACAAATCGGCGGCGCGCCGCGAAAACAGCGCCGACAGCGGACTGTCCGGCCGCGCAAAGGCGCGCTCGCCCGTCAGCGCCCGCGCCAGCGGTCCATCGCCGGCGCGCAGGGCAGCCTCGATCAGCGTCAGGTCGATGACGTCGCGCTGCGCATGGCTGCCGCCGAAGCGGTTCGCGATCGAGCGTATGGGCCGGATCAGGCGCGCCGCCTCGGTGTAGTCAGCTTCGCCGAACGCCTTGATCGCCAGCGTCAGCGGATGGCCGACATCCCGGGTAAAAGCGGCGTTGTCGTCGCTGGCATGCATCGCCTCGCGCTGCGCCTCCAGCAAGGTCCTGGCCGGCGCCTCCAGCCCAGCGCCGACGAAAGCCATCATCGCATGGGCATCGTTGAAGGCATAGTTGCCGGCAGCAGCCTTGGGCGCCCAATTGGCGGCGAGAGCGGTCCAGCGATCGCCGACATCGACGCCGCCGAGATGCAGCCGCCACAGGATCGCCGAAGCATCCACCATGTTGAGCGCCAGTGTCGAGCGCGTGCCGTAGATCGGCCCGTCATAGAGCGCCAGGACTTCCTCGGTCTCGCCGAGATCGTAGTGGAACAGCGCAAGGTGCCACCAATTGTGCACTTTGAGGAAGCTGTCTTTCGTCCATGCGTCCGGGTTGGCGCGCATCCAGGCGATGCCGTCCTTTTGCCGGCTCTGCATTTCCATAACATGCGCGACCGCGTGCTGCGCCCAGCCGTCGCGCGGCTCGATCTCAATCGCCGTCCGGCCGAAGCCCTCAGCGCGAGCATAGTCGCCCATCTCCTCCAGCCCGAAGGCCTGCATGCCGAGAATGGCGTGGTAGCCCGGCATGCCCCTCTGCCAGGACGGCAGCGCGCGACCGATACGATCGCGCAGCATGCGCGCATTGCCGGTGAAGAAGTCGATCTGATGCCCGGTCTGCAGGGCCACCGCATCGAGCGGAAAATCGATGGCGATGTCCTCGAGCAGGCGCGAGGCGTCGTGCCAACGGCCCGCGGCGAGATGGCCGAGCGCCGCGATATGCGCCTGCTCGCGCGCCGTCGCCGCAAGCGGCAGCGCCGCTTCGTGACAGGCCCTGGCCACGGCCGTCGCCTCAGGCTCAGTGGCAAGCGCAAAGAGATAGCCCTTGAACACATGGGCCATGACGAAGCCGGGATCTTCGGCGATGGCGCGGTCGATGGTAGCGACCGGATCGCCGATAAAGCATTGCAGCTCGCGGACAGCCCTCTCATAGGGCGAAAATCCCGCCTCCGTCGCGCCGGAAAATGTCAGGCCGAATGCGTTCTTCAGCGCCATTGAGTGCCCTGCTACCGTCCTGATCGAACTGGACGTGATCCTAAAACATCGACACTCGGCTCGCCAACCGGCGAGGGGCGGCTTGCACCGTTTGGCTGGACCTGACTCAATTGCCCGAGCGCATCGCCATGGTGGCGATGCCGGCGCCGACCAGCAGCGTGCCGCCGGTGCGGTTGAAGATGCGAATCGCCTTCGGGTTGCGCACGACGTTGCGCGCCCGGGCCGCGATCAGTGCGTAGCCGAAGGCATTGGCGAAGGCGAGCGCCAGGAAGGTCGTCTCGAAGATCAGCATCTGCGGCCAGAAATCGGCGTGCCGGTCGAGGAACTGAGGCAGGAAGGCGACGAAGAAGGTGATGCTCTTCGGGTTGAGCGCGGTGACCAGCCAGGCATGCGCCATCATCTTGGCGGCGGACACCGCGTCGGTGCGCGGCTCGGCTTTCAGCGCCCCGCCGGCGCGGAACAGTTTGACGCCGAGATAGATCAGATAGCAGGCGCCGATCACCTTCAGCACGGTGAACACGGTGGCCGATGCCGCCAGCAGTGCGCCGATGCCGAGCATCGACAGCGTCATGGCGGTGAAGTCGCCGAGCGCGACGCCGACCGCCATCGGCAGCGCGGTGCGCCAGCCCTGGCCGAGCGCATAGGAGACGACCAGAAGGATCGTCGGACCCGGGATGACGAGAAGGATGGTGGAGGCGGCGGCGAAGGCGGCCCAGTTCTCGAAGGACATTTCCTCACTCCTTGAGCACAAAGAAAAGGATAAATCCTCGGGTCGGCCGGAATGTAAAGAGGCATCTTCGAAATGTTTGGGCGGCTGGTTCGGCCCTGCCGGCGGCGGCGACGGCCCTTAGGACCAAAGTCGGGTCCTTCACGCTTTTTCAACCATGATCGATGAAAATGCCTGCTATCCGGCCGGACCGTGCTTCCCGCCGACAGTGTAGGGTTTGGTGCATGCGCGAGTTGCCGCAAAGTTTGACGCCGCCTTCGAACGGCGATGCTATCGAAACCGGAATACAGCTTTCCCGCCGCAGCATGATCTCGGGCTTCGGCGCCGCGGCGCTGCTCGGCATCGCCGGCTGCAGCACCACCGAGACGCTCGACCTGCCGCAATTGCAGATCGACGACACCACCACCGGCTCGGTGCATCCCCTGCGCCCAGCGATCAGCGTCGACAAGAACATCACAGGCCCCGACGTCATGTATGCGTCGCTGACCGATGGGGGTTTCGAGGTGCCGGCGGTGCCCTACCTGAAGGTCAAGCCGGAGTTCCGCCGCCAGATCGTCGTCGACAAGACCGGCGAGGCGCCCGGCACCATCGTGGTGCACCTGCAGGAGCGCATGCTTTATCTGGTGCAACCCGGCGGCGACGCCATCCGCTACGGTGTCGGCATCGGCAAGGACGGCTTCCGCTGGTCGGGCCGCGCCAACATCCAGTACGGCAAGGAATGGCCGGTCTGGACGCCGCCGCCGGAAATGATCCAGCGCAAGCCGGAACTGGTGAAATGGCAGGGCGGCCAGCCCGGCGGCCTCACCAACCCGCTTGGCGCGCGGGCGCTCTACATCTTCCAGAACGGCAAGGACACCGGCTACCGCATCCACGGCTCGCCGGAATGGTGGAGCATCGGCCAGGCGATGTCGTCGGGCTGCGTTCGGCTGATCAACCAGGACATCATTGATCTTTACAGCCGCGTGTCGAAGAAGAACCCGGTGGTCGTGGTCTGATCCTCGGCCGCTGCCGGCGGCCGCTTTGGCGACTTGTCCAAGTGCGGTCTTTTCTCCCGTTGCGTCATCCAGCAAGACAGGCGAAGGTGCCCTGAAACCATCGCCCCGGGAGAGATCAAGCATGGCCGGAACTTTCGTCATCGCGCAGGGCGGCGGCCCGACCGCCGTCATCAATCAGACGGTCGTCGGCGCCGCGCTCGGCGTCGCCGCGATCAGCCTGAGCTGCTCCTCAGGGATGGCCGAGAGGTCGGCATAGTTGCCATCGCGGATGCCGCGCACGCCGTGGATCGAGCCCAGCACCCGGGCGCCGGGATGGCGCTTGCGGATCTCCAGCGCGGCGCCGACGACCGTCTGATTGATGACGGCGGTCGGGCCGCCGCCCTGCGCGATGACGAAAGTTCCGGCCATGCTTGATCTCTCCCGGGGCGATGGTTTCAGGG
>NZ_RZOI01000553.1:0-4194 GCF_004022645.1 Mesorhizobium sp. M4A.F.Ca.ET.020.02.1.1
CCGTCATAGAAGGCGTTCATGATGTCGTCGAGCTCGCCCGGCGGCATCTGACCATGCGCCACCGCCACTTTAAGCTCCGGCACCGATTGCTTCAGGAAATCATGGATTTCGGTCAAGTCGCTGATGCGCGGCACGACATAGAAGGAATGGCCGCCGCGATAGCGCTCGCGCAGCAGCGTCTCGCGGATCACCAGCGGATCGAAGGGCGAGATGAAGGTGCGCACCGCCATGCGGTCGACCGGCGGCGTGGCGATCAGCGACAGTTCGCGCACGCCGGTCAGCGCCAACTGCAGCGTGCGCGGGATCGGCGTCGCCGACAGCGTCAGCACGTGCACGTCGCTCTTCAGGTCCTTCAGCCGCTCCTTGTGCTTGACGCCGAAATGCTGCTCCTCGTCGATTATCAGCAGGCCGAGATTCTTGAACGAGATCGCGGAACCCAGCAGCGCATGGGTGCCGACGACAATGTCGACCGTGCCCTCGGCAATGCCTTTCTTGGTCTCGGCCAATTCCTTGGAACCGACCAGCCGAGACGCCTGCGCGACGCGGATCGGCAGGCCGGAAAAGCGCTGCGAGAAGGTCTTGAAATGCTGGCGCGACAGCAAGGTAGTCGGCACCACCACGGCGACCTGGAAACCTTCCATGGCGGCGATGAACGCGGCGCGCAGCGCCACCTCGGTCTTGCCGAAGCCGACGTCGCCGCAGACCAGCCGGTCCATCGGCTTGCCGGCGCCGAGATCGTCCATGACGGAATCGATCGCGCCCTGCTGGTCGTCGGTCTCCTCATATGGGAAGCGCGCGGAGAACTCGCCATAGAGGCCTTCGGCTGGGATCATGGCGGGCGCCGAGCGCATCTGCCGCTCTGCCGCGATGCGGATCAGCTGCCCGGCCATGTCGACCAGGCGCCGCTTCAGCCGCGCCTTGCGCGACTGCCAGGCGCCGCCGCCGAGCTTGTCCAGCGTCGCCTCGGCCGAATCCGAGCCGTAGCGCGACAGAAGCTCGATGTTCTCGACCGGCAGGAACAGCCGGTCGTCGCCGGCATAGTGGATTTCCAAGCAGTCATGCGGCGCACCGACCGCCTCGATCGTGCGCAGGCCGATGAAGCGGCCGATGCCGTGGTCGGTATGGACGACGATATCGCCAGACGACAGCGACGAGGCTTCGGCGATAAAGTCTGATGCGCGCTTCTTGCGCTTGGAGCGGCGGATCAGCCGGTCGCCGAGGATGTCCTGCTCGGCAACGACGACCAGTCTCTCGGTCTCGAAGCCGGATTCGAGCGGCAGCACGGCAAGGCCCGCCTGCCCCGGCTCGAGCTTTTCCGCCTCGGCAAGCGTCGCCACCGGCTTCAAATTGCCAAGATGATGCTCGGCCAGGATCTGGCCGAGCCGGTCGAGCGAGCCTTCGGTCCAGCCGGCGATGACGACGCGGCGGCGCGCTGCGCGCTCGTCGGCGATGTGCTTCACCACGACATCGAAGACGTTGGTGTTGGGATCGGCGCGTTCCTCGGCGAAGCTGCGGCCATGCCGCGCACCGGCATGGAAAACCTTTTTGCCCCCCACATCGGGCGCATCGAAGACGGTGAAGTCGATGTCTTCGCGCGGGCCGAGAGACGCCTTGAGATTCTCCGGCGAGAGATAAAGCAGGTCCGGCGCCACCGGCTTGTAGGGCACCGCGTCCTTCAACGCACCGTCGGCCTGCTTGCGGCGCGCTTCGTAGTGGTCGAGGATCAGCGTGTGGCGTTCGGCCAGCGCCTCATGCGCCAGATGGTCGAAGACCACCGGCACGTCAGGCAGGTAGTCGAACACCGTCTCCAGCCGCTCGTAGAAGAACGGCAGCCAGTGCTCCATGCCGGCAAAGCGCCGCCCTTCGCTGACCGCGGCATAGAGCCCGTCATCGCGCGACGGCGCGCCGAACGCCTCGATATAGGCGCGGCGGAAGCGGCTGATCGTCTCCGGCGTCAGCGCCACTTCGCTCATCGCCTGCAGCGCCATCGACTTGCGCTGGCCGGTGGTGCGCTGCGTGGCGGCGTCGAAGACGCGGATCGATTCCAGCGTGTCGCCGAAGAAATCGAGCCTGAGCGCCTCGCTCCAGCCGGGCGCGAAGAGGTCGAGGATGCCGCCGCGCACCGCGAACTCGCCGACGCCGCGCACGGTCGGCACCCGCTCGAACCCGGAGGTTTCCAGCCGCGACACCAGCGCCTTCATGTCGATCTGGTTGCCGGGCCTGGCGTGGAAGGTCTGGGCTTCGATGAGATCGGCCGGCGGGATGCGCTGCAGCAGCGCGTTGGCGGTGGTGAGGATCACGGCGCGATGCGGCTTCCTCGCCAACGCGATCATGGCGGCCAGCGCGTCGAGCCGCCGCGCCGCCGCATCCGAGCCCGGCGAGACGCGGTCGTAGGGCAGGCAGTCCCAGGCGGGCAGTTCGAGCACCGGCAGGCCAGGCGCGGCAAAGGCCAGCGCCTCGGTGATCGCCGGCAGGCGCTGCCCGTCGCGGGCCACGAACAGCACCGGCTTTTCGGGCGCGATCTCAAGCGCCGTCTGCACCAGCGCGAAAGCTTCGTAGCCGTCGGCGACACCGTCGACGATGAACTGGCCGGCGCGGCCCTTCGGCAGGCCGATGGAGGGAATAAGGCTCATTTGTATGCGTTTTTCAAAATGTCATGGTCCGGCGCGACGCCAGGATCTTTTGCAGGACAGCGCAGTCGATGTTGGCCGGAACCGGACGTTCGCCGGTGATGAAAGGCAGGAATTCGGTGTCGGGGATTTCAAGGAGCTTTTCATATTGGTCGATTTCCGCATCGGTCAAGTCACCGATCTCGGCATCAGCGAAGGAGCCCAGGATCAGGTCCATCTCGCGCATGCCGCGATGCCAGGAGCGGAACAGGAGCTTGCGGCGGCGGGCATCCAGCCCCTCGCTTGATCGTTGTGTCCCGGTCATGGCGCCGCGTCCCTTGCTGAAGCGGCGCATATAGCGTGGATAGAGGGCGATGTCAGCCTTGCGCAATGGTTGTCGCGACATAAGCTGACAACATGCGCCCTTCCCTGCTCGATCCGCTGTTCGTCCCGATCACCTCGCTTGCCGGCGTCGGGCCGAAGGTAGGCATGTTGATCGAAAAGGTAGTGGCCGCCGATCTCGGCGACCGCGCCGCGCGCGCCGGCGACCTTTTGTTCGTGCTGCCGCACACAGTGATCGACCGCCGCAACCGGCCGGGCATAGCGCTTGCCGCCGAAGGCGCGATCGTCACCCTCGAGGTACGCATCGACCGCCACCAGCCGCCGCCGCGTGGTAACAGGTCGGTGCCGTACCGGGTCTACGCCCATGACGACACCGGCGAGATCGCGCTGACCTTTTTCCATGCCCACGCCGCTTATCTCGAAAAGTCGATGCCGGTGGGCGAGCATGTCGTCATCTCGGGCCGCATGGAATGGTTCAACGGCCGCCCGACCATGGTCCACCCCGACCACATCGCGCTGGCCGGCGAAGCGGAAAACCTGCCGCTGGTCGAGCCGGTCTATCCGCTCACCGCCGGTCTCTCGGGCAAGGTGCTGCGCCGTGCCATCGGCCAGGCGCTTGGCCGCCTGCCGGAGTTGCCGGAATGGCAGGACGACGCCTTCATGCGCCGCCAGACATTTCCACCCTTCGCCGATGCGCTTGCCGGCATCCACTATCCGGCAGACCCGATCGACGTGGCGGTCGAGGGGGTGGCGTGGCGGCGGCTTGCCTATGACGAGCTGCTGGCCGGCCAGGTGTCCCTCGCTTTGGTGCGAGCCAGGATCCGCCGGCTGTCCGGCCGGCCGCTGACCGGCGATGGCAGCGTCGTCGAAAAGCTGCGCGAAGCACTCCCCTACTCGCTGACGCCTTCGCAGGAATTCGCGCTCGCCGAAATCCTTGCCGATCTCGCCGACCCGGAGCGCATGCTGCGCCTGCTGCAAGGCGATGTCGGCTCCGGCAAGACGGTGGTGGCACTCCTTGCCATGGCGCGCGCCGTCGAGGCCGGCGGCCAGGCGGCGCTGATGGCGCCGACCGAAATCCTGGCGCGCCAGCACCTGGCAACCATCGCGCCCCTGGCGCAAAAGGCAGGCCTGCGCACCGCCATCCTCACCGGCCGCGAAAAGGGTCGCGAGCGCACGGAGACACTGGCGGGGCTGGCCAGCGGTGAGATCGACATCGTCGTCGGCACGCACGCCCTGTTCCAGG
>NZ_RZOI01000554.1:0-4182 GCF_004022645.1 Mesorhizobium sp. M4A.F.Ca.ET.020.02.1.1
CACGGAAATCGCGCCGGAAGGATCCGGCAGGGACAGCTTCCGCGCTTTCGCCGGATGTGCCGCAAGCGCGGTCTCCAGCCGCTTCCACGCCCGCCTGGCGTCGACGATCTGCCGCCAGGATCCGATCAGCTGGTCGAGCGGCTGCAGCGCACGCGACGAGACCAGCGAGGAGGCGAAGATCATGCCGGCCGTCATCTGCCCTTCGAGCACCAGCCATGCGCCGGCGCCGAGTATCGCGAGCTGCAGCATCATGCGCAGCGCCCGTGAGGCGCCGCTGAAGATCGCGTTGGCGCTCGCCGAGCGGTCATGCAGGACAAGCGCGTCAGCCACATGCCGTCCCCAGACCCGTGCGGCGTTCTCGACCATGCCCATGGCGCGCAGCGTGTCGGCATTGCGGGCGAAGGCTTGTTCCGCTTGGGCGGCGACGGCCGAACGCCCCGCCGACAAGGCATCGTTCCTGCCGATGGCAAGCTGGTTGGCCACCACCAGGAGAAGCAACAGCACGGCGCCGGCGAGTGTCAGCCAGAACAGGACGGGATGGATGAGATAGAGCAGAGCGAGGAAGACGGGAGCGAAGGGCAGGTCGAACAGCACTGCCACGCCGCGCGACCTGATGAAGGCGCAGGCCGAGGCAAGGTCGCGCAGCGGCGACAAGCCGCCAGCATATCTGGCGCCTAGCGCGGCGGCGAATGTCGTCGCCCCCAGCCTGCCATCGACCGTCGCCGCGACGCGCTGCGCGTAGATGGCCCGCACCGCGTCGAGGAAGCCGAGAAAGGCGAGCGCGATCACCGCGATCGCCGAAAGGTAGAGCAGCGTCTCGACGCTCGAGGACGGCAGGACGCGGTCATAGACCTGCAGCAGGTAGAGCGGGATCACTAGCAGCAGGATGTTGATCAGTAACGAGAAGATGCCGACATCGGCGATGGCGCGCCTGAACACCGGTCGCAGGCTTGACTGCCTGGTCGTGCCCGCATTCGCGCGAGGAGCATGGTCCTGAGACATGCGCACGGACGCCTAGACCGCGTGCTCGCCCGTGACGTTCAAATGGCTCTGCTGCAAATAGTCCAGCGTGTAGGCGTGGATATAGTCGATCTTCATCTGAGCCGGCGTGGCGAGATGGTCCGGCGGCGCGCCGGCCTGACCGCCGATCGCGAGATCAACCAGCATGTACATGGGCTTGTTCATGTCGGATGGCGTTGCCGCCTCCGCGACCTGCACGCCGTCATAGGTCCAGACCAGCTTGTCCGGCGTCCACAGCAGGCCGTAGGTGTGAAAGCCGTCGGTGTCGGAGACATTCACCGTCGATCCGACCTTGGTGTGGGTTCCCGTCTCATTCGTGTGCGCGGTCATCAGAAGCGAGTTCGGACTTTGGCCATACATTTCCACGACGTCCAATTCCGGCGGCCACGAGCCGTCTTCCGGCAGCAGCCAGAAGGCCGGCCAGGCGCCGGTGTTTTCCGGCAGGTCGGCCCTCATTTCGAAATAGCCATAGGTCTGGGCGAAGGTGTCGTGCGTGGTCAGGATGCCGGAGGTGTATTCATAATTGTTGATAAGCGGCTTGATGTCGGCCGACGCCTGGGCCGCGGTGATGGTCAGCACGCCGTCGTCGACGCTGAATGGGTGGACCGAACTCGTCGGCGCGTAATTGGCGTCGATGTACCATTGTAGCTCGTTGTTCTGGGTGAGCGTGCTGCCGTTCGGCGCCCCCCACCAGAAGTTGGTGTCCCAGGTGCCGCCCTGGCTATTGTGAAGGCTGAGCGTGTTGAAATCGTCATTGAAGGACAGCGTCATTCCGGACTTGTCGATCGGCAGCTCGAACTGGCCGGCCGACAGCTTGTCGGCAGTGGTGTTGTTGAACACCAGCACCTCGTTCGATCCGAGATTCAGCAGAAGGTTCGCTCCGGCCTGGATCAGCTGCGCCTTGACGTCGTCGAACGACATGAAGTCGTAGCCGTTGAGACGGATGGTGTCGTCGGCGCCGAAATCGGTGATCAGGTCGCTTCCGTGGCCCTTGGTGATGATGAACGTGTCGGCGCCGCCACCGCCGATCAGTACGTCGTTGCCCAGGCCGCCGTCAAACGTCTGGCTGCCGGTACCGCCCTTGATTATGTTGTCGACCGAATTGCCGAACGCGTAACGATTGGCGCCGGTGACAACGAGGTTCTCGAAATTGTTGGGGAGCTTGTAGCTCATCCAGGTGTCGATCGTGTCGATGCCTTCGCCGGGCAGCTCGACGGCCCGGTTGATCGTCGAATAGAGATGGTAATAGTCGTCGCCCGCGCCGCCATACATGGTGACGTTGACGCTGGTGTTGCCCCAGAAAGAGTCGTTGCCGGATGTGCCGCGCAGTTCCGGCCCGGCCCCGGTTGCGGAGAACCAGTGGGTGGAAGCGCCGGTGTAGGGAAGGGGAATGCCTTTTGCGTTGACGACACTGGTCATCGGACGATCCTTCCTCGGAATGCCGGCCTGTTGGAGCCGCTCGATAGGAGTTCAAGCGACCGCTTGCGGACCAACGTTGTAGTGCAAATCATCGTTCCAACGAATCACCATATAGTACAGGGAAAAAGGTATTTTCCTCGATTATTTCTTATGAGTGAATAGAATGAGGAATCTCTAATACAATTAAAGCGCGAAGCCGGACCAATTTTACTCAATATTGCTGGAATTCTGCCAAATGTTTAGGCAAATCGCTGTGGCAGGATGCATTTTGATTTGAGGCGCTCGCCTCGTCCTGGCGAGGCAGGCCTAGCGCATGTTCCCGGTATGCCCCTGCGAGTATCGTCCGGGCAGCGGCCACACCGTCAGCCCATGAGGCTCCAGGCCGACGGGGATCCTGGTGACGGCGCCGGACGTGGTGTCGAACATGTAGACTTCGCTGTCGAAGCGGCCGGACAGCCAGAGCTGCTTCCCATCGGCGCTGATGTTGCCCATATCCGGGCTGCCGCCGCCCGGGACGGGCCACTGGGCGATGACCGAGCGGGTGGCGAAGTCGATCACCGTGACGCTGCCTGGCCCCTTGGCGCGACCCTGCTCCATCTTGTGCGAGCCGCGGTTCGAGACATAGAGCCGCCTGCCGTCGCGGCTGACGACGAAGCCATGCGCGCCGATGCCGGTGGGGACGAAGCCGATTTCGGCAAAACTGTCGCCGTCGATCAGGAAGACGCCGTCATTCATCATGTCGGCGACGTAAAAGACCTTGCCGTCGGGCGAGAGCCTTATGTCCTGCGGCATGCCCATCTTCGAGAGGTCGAGATGGCCAAGCACCTTCTGGTTCTTCAGGTCGACCTTAAGCAGCCCACCATCGCCGTATTCGCAGGTGAAGATCGCGTAGGAGCCGTCGACGGAGAAATCGGCGTGGTTGATGCCGGCGCAATCGGGCGTCAGGATGACCGACTTCAGCGCCATGGTCGCGGGGTCGCGCAGGTCGAGCTGGCGCAAAGCTTCGTCGACGATGATGGCCGAGCTGCCGTCGGGCATGAAGTACATGTTGTAGGGGTCGTCGACCGGGACCTGCCGGCTGGGCTTGCCGGTCTTCGGGTCGACCTCGGTCAGGCTGCCGTTCTTGCCCGTTCCGTTGTTGGCGACCCACAGCGTCTTGAGGTCCCAGGAGGGGACGACGTGCTGCGGCTTGCTGCCGACGCTGAACCTGTCGACCTCCTTCAGGGTCGTGGTGTCGATCACCGAGACGCTGTTCGACGACCGGTTGGGCACATAGACACGCGGCAGTGCGCCGGCCGTGGCCGGGCTGAGATGGCCGGCGGTCGTATGGCTGTAGACGTTGACGGACGGCGCGCCGCAATCCTCGAGACAAGAGCCGGCAAGGGTCCGGGCCGGCAGCAGGGCAAGCAGGAGAACCGGCGCGAGGCCGGCATGACGCAGGACGGTCCTGATCATCTGGATTGCCTTGCGATGAATGCCGACCGGATTCGGCTGCCGAAAGCCATGCGCTCGCCGTTCCTCTAGCGTCGTTTCAGCAGGCTGCGCATGCGGTTGCGCAGGATCCGGGCCATGTTGCGGGTCTCGCGGTAGAGATGCAGCTGCGAGGCCGCCTGGCGGGCGAGGCGGTCGGCGTCGGGCGACAGCCCAAGCACCAGCGTGCCCATCGGTTTGCGCTCCGTCCACAGCCGGCTCATCACCGGATGGTCGGGCACGGCGCAGGAATCGGTCACCACGATATTGGGG
>NZ_RZOI01000555.1:0-4175 GCF_004022645.1 Mesorhizobium sp. M4A.F.Ca.ET.020.02.1.1
ATCCGGACCTTGCCTGGGCCAAGCATGTGTTTCCGGGCGATGCCGACGACGTTGCGGTGGCCAAGCTCGCCGACGCGATCTTCTCGGCCTCGCGGGTCGACGTCGAAGACCCGATCGCCAACTGGAAGGCGCACAACGCCGCGTTGGCCGAGCGCACGAAATGGCTGAACGGCCATAAATTCCATGCGCTGCATTTCACCGGGCCGGGCACCGACCTGACGGTCGGGCTGGCCGAAGGCCATGAATGGATGGGCGGCGCCTCGACGGCCAAGAACGGCGTCACCTGCAACCCGAACATCCCGACCGAGGAGGTGTTCACGACGCCGCATGCAAGGCGGGTCTCGGGCCACGTCTCGTCGACCAAGCCGCTTTCCTACCAGGGCACGCTGATCGACGAGATCTCAGTGCGCTTCGAGGAAGGCCGGATCGTCGAGGCCAAGGCTTCCAAGGGCGAGGACGTGCTGAAGAAGGTGCTCGACACCGACGAAGGCGCGCGCCGCCTCGGCGAAGTGGCGCTGGTGCCGCATTCCTCGCCGATCTCGAAGAGCGGATTGCTGTTCTTCAACACGCTGTTCGACGAGAACGCCGCCTGCCATATCGCGCTCGGCCAGTGCTATTCGAAGTGCTTCGTCGACGGCGCCTCGCTCAGCCAGGACGAGATCGCCGCGCGCGGCGGCAACAAAAGCTTTATTCACATCGACTGGATGATCGGCTCGGACAAGATCGACATCGACGGTCTCGGCAAGGACGGCAGCCGCGTGCCGGTGATGCGTAAGGGCGAATGGGCCTGAGGGGGTTCGCTTTGAGGGTGTGATGGCCTTCGACATAGCGGTGAAGCGCATCTATGAAGCGCCGGCGAAAGCGGACGGCCAACGGGTGCTGGTCGACCGCATCTGGCCGCGCGGCATCGCCAAGACGGATGCCGCGCTGACGCTATGGCTGAAGGAGATCGCCCCGAGCGACGAACTGCGCAAATGGTTCGGGCACGAGACGGAGCGCTGGGCGGAGTTTCGGAAGCGGTATTCGGCGGAACTGGATGGGAATGGCGAGGCGATGGCCCAGCTGCGCGCATTGCTCGGCAAAGGCAAGGTGACGCTGCTCTATGGCGCACATGATGAGGCACACAACAATGCGGTGGCGCTGGCGGAGTATTTGCAAGCCCAAGCATAAATGACGTCGAGTTCCTTCGCCCCCCTCTCTGGCCAGCCGGCCATCTCCCCCTCAAGGGGGGAGATCAGCTTTCGCGCCGGCTTTCGCCAAATCGCCAACGTCGCAGGAATGAGCGACGCGCCAAAGCTGCCAATCTCCCCCTCGAGGGGGAGATGTCCGGCAGGACAGAGGGGGGCGCGAAGGATTGCTGCGTACGAGATGGCCCCTTATTTCCCGCCAACCACCTCCTCATAAGCCTCCGGCTTGAATCCAACCAGGATGCGCTCTCCAACCTCCAGCACCGGTCGCTTGATCATCGTCGGCTTGGCGAGCATCAGCTTCTTCGCCTTCTTCTCGTCGAGCGCACCCTTCTCCTCGCCCGGCAGTTCGCGAAAAGTCGTGCTCCCCTTGTTGAGCAGTTTTTCCCAGCCGACCTTTCCGACCCAGCCGTTCAGCCTCTCCGCCTCGATGCCCTCGGCCCGGTAGTCGTGGAAGCGGTAGGGAACGTCGCGGCTTTCCAGCCAGACGCGCGCCTTCTTGATCGTGTCGCAGTTGGTGATGCCATACATGGTGATCGTCAAAACAGGCCTCTTGAACTGACGGATTTACGAATCCGACGGAACCGTAGGCCCGCCCTGCCCGCTTTGCCAACCGTCCACACCTCGATTTTTGGCCTTGCCAATACTTAGGTTTTTTCCTAAGTAATTGCCGACGAGCAGCGACCGAGGAGAACCAACCATGAGCCCGCAGACCGTCAGCGAAAGCGTGCCGCCGATCGACGGCATTTTTCGCGCGCTCGCCGATCCGACGCGCCGCCTCGTGGTGGAGCGGCTGGGCAGGAGCCCTGCCTCGGTCAGTGAGCTGGCGGAGCCGTTCGACATGGCGCTGCCGTCCTTCGTCGAGCACCTCAAGGTGCTGGAAGGCTGTGGACTTGTCCGTTCGGAGAAAGCCGGGCGCGTCAGGACCTACCGGCTTTCACCCGAGCCGCTGGTGCTCGCGGAGAACTGGCTGGCCGAACAGCGCGCGCTCTGGGAGAGCCGACTCGACCAGTTCGATGCCTATGTCATGTCGCTTAAGGAGAAAGAAAAATGAGCTATCCATTCAAGTCCGATCCGAGGCTGGACCTGACACTGGAACGCGTCCTCGACGCGCCGCGCGAACTGCTTTGGCGCGCCTGGACGATGCCAGAGCACGTCAAGCAATGGTTCACGCCGAAGCCGTGGATCATCACCGATTGCGAGATCGACCTTCGGCCCGGCGGCTTGTTTCGCACCCGCATGCAGTCGCCCGACGGCAAGGAGGTCAACGACCGCCATTGCTGCTATCTCGAGATCGTGCCGAACGAGCGGCTGGTGTGGACGGACGCGCTGCTGCCCGGCTACCGGCCGTCGGGCAAGCCTTTCATCACCGCGGTCATTGCGCTGACACAAGAAGGCAAAGGCACACGCTATACCGCCACTGCCATCCACCGCGACGAGGCGACGCGCGACAGCCATGAAGAGATGGGCTTCTTCGATGGCTGGGGCACGGTGGCCGACCAGCTTGCGGACTATGCAAAGACGATTTGAGGTCTCGCCCTCAAACGGCGGCCGGAGTGCTTCGCCCCGGCCGCGTGAGATAACGACAAAACGCAGCGAGCGGGAGTGGCCCGGCTAGTAGTAAAAACGCTCTTCGCTGATCTTGCCGTTCTTGACCGTGTAGAGGCCGACCTCATCCATGGTGACGCGCTCGCCGGTGGATTTGGGCGTTATGTCGAACTTGAAGCGCAGCGCGAACTGGTCGCCATTGACATAGGGGCCGTCGACCGAGCCGCCGTGAACCTCATGGTTCGCTTCCCACCACTCGCCCTTCTGCTTGACGGCTTCCTTGCCGTTGCAAACGGCCATCGGCCCTTCCATGGCCTCATAGCTGACGATGTCGTCGGCATTGTACCTCGCGGCAGCGCTGTGGCTGTCGCCCTGCTTGAGGAGCTCCGTGAAATCCTTGGCAATTTCGGCAGTGGTCATGACTTCCTCCTGTTCAGACCAGTCGCAGGTAGGGGGTCGATTGCTCGGCTGCCACCGTTGACCCGGTCGACAGGTGACAATTCATGTCAGGATGAGCGAGACCGGCTCGCCGCGGCAACATGCTCACATCGTGGCCAAGGCATCGTTGTCGCCGTCCACCTGCCAGCTACAACGGCGAATAACACCCGCGCTCGATGGCAAGGCGCCGCACCAGCGCCAGCACACTGTCGATGGTCGGCGTCGGCTGGCCGGTCAAGCGGCCGAGTTCCTGCACCGCGCTCACCAGAGCGTCGATTTCCATCGGACGGCCGCGTTCCAGGTCCTGCAGCATCGAGGTCTTGTGCTCGCCGACATCGCCGGCGCCCTTGATGCGGCGATCGACCGCGACCGGAAAGCGGACGCCGAGGCTTTCGCCGATCGCCTGCGCCTCCAGCATCATGGCGCGGGCGAGCATTCGCGCTCCCTCGTCGGCGACGATGGCGGCAAGCGTGCTGCCGGTCAGCGCCGAGATCGGGTTGAAGGAGAGATTGCCCCAGAGTTTTATCCAGATCTCCGAGCGGATGTCCTCGCGCACCGGCGCCTGCAGTCCGGCTTTGACCATCTCGCGCGCCAGCGCGTTTACGCGCTCGCTCTTTTCGCCGGACGGCTCGCCAAGCGAGAACCGCGTACCCTCGACATGGCGGATCAGGCCGGGGGCATCGACCTCCGCGGCGGGATAGACGACGGAGCCGATGACGCGCTGCGGGCCGATGCGCTGCCAGATCGTGCCGCCGGGATCGACCGCCTGGATGCGCGTGCCTTCGAGCGCGCCGCCGGCCTTGTAGAAGTACCACCAGGGCACGCCGTTCTGCATGGTGACCACCGCTGTCTCCGGCCCAAGCAGCGGTGCGAGCTGGTCGAGCGCCGGCGCCAGCGAATGGGCCTTCAGCGCCAGCACGACATAGTCCTGCACGCCGAGCTCTTCCGCGCGGGCCGCCGCCCTCACTGGCGCGGCAATCTCGCTCTCGCCCTCGATCAGCC
>NZ_RZOI01000556.1:0-4157 GCF_004022645.1 Mesorhizobium sp. M4A.F.Ca.ET.020.02.1.1
CGCCGGTGTGTGGAACGCCAGCGTTTCCGGCCAGAGCTGCAAGGTGGCAACGCCGCAGACCAAGTTCGGCGCCGGCTACCGCGCCGGTCCGTTGCATTGCCCGGCGCCGATCGACGGCATCAAGTCCTGGAATGTCGCCGGCAAGCAGCTGACCCTCTATGACGAGAATGGCGGCACGCTGGCCAGGCTTTATTCCTCGGGCGGCGAGAAATTCGACGGCCAGACTTCCACCGGCCTGCCGATCTCGCTTACAAGATAAGGCGATACCGCCCTGGGGCGGTTCAGCGTTCGAAAGAGTCGCCTAGCCGCTCCAATTACGGGGGGAAAGCGGCTACTTTTCCTGGATGTGCTCAAGAACGACGTGACCGATGCACCTGCGTGACGGCCTCCAAACCCATGCGACCGTCAGGCAGCGCTACGACCATCTGGTCGAGACCGGCGCCATCGCGCGCGATCCGGCGCAGGAGCGCATCGCCGCCGCGCTCGATCGGCTGACCGACGAGATCTCGGCAAAAAGGCTGGCGCAGAAATCGAGCGCGCTGGGCTGGCTGTTCGCCCGCAAGCAGCCGCCGGCACCGGTCAAGGGCCTCTATATCCATGGCGGCGTCGGCCGCGGCAAGACCATGCTGATGGACATGTTCTTCGAGCTGTTGCCGGTCAGGCGCAAGCGCCGCGTGCATTTCAACGACTTCATGGCCGATGTGCAGGACCGCATCCAGAAGCACCGGCAGGCGCGCAAGAACGGCGACGCCAAGGAGGACGACCCGATCCCGCCGGTGGCGCGCGCGCTGGCCGAGCAGGCCTGGGTGCTGTGCTTCGACGAGTTCTCCGTCACCGACATCGCCGATGCGATGATCCTGTCGCGTTTGTTTTCGGCACTGTTTGCCAATGGCGTCGTGCTGGTCGCCACCTCCAATGTCGCGCCCGAAGGTCTCTACCGTGACGGGCTGAACCGGCAGCTCTTCCTGCCCTTCATCGGCCTGCTCGAGCGCAATGCCGAGGTGATGACGCTGGACAACGACAAGGATTATCGCCTCGAGAAGCTCAGCCGCATGGCGGTCTATGTCGCGCCGGCGGACGCGGCGGCCGACGCCGCCCTCGACGAGGCGTGGCGGGCGATGACGCATGGCAAGCCGGTAGCGGAGACGACGCTGACGGTGAAGGGCCGGCAGGTCGTGGTGCCGCGCGCGGCCGGCGACGCGGCGCGCTTTTCCTTCGCCGATCTTTGCGAAAGGCCGCTCGGAGCGCGCGATTTCCTGGCCATCGCCGGCCGCTTCTCCACCATCTTCATCGACCATGTGCCGGTGCTCGGCGAGGGCAAGCGCAACGAGGCCAAGCGCTTCATCCTGTTGATCGACACCCTCTACGACCATCACACGCGGCTGGTGGTGAGCGCCGATGCCCCGCCGCCCGGGCTCTATACGGCCAAACGCGGCAACGAGGTGTTCGAGTTCGAGCGCACGGCCTCGCGCTGATCGAGATGCAGGGGCATGAGTGGCTGGAGGACTGGGCCGAAAGACGGAAGGACGGGGCGATGGCATCGCCGGAGGCGCAGCAGGTGCGGGCGTAACCTCGGCCAGCCCATGTGGCTCGCCCGGACGCCCATTGGGCACCGCCATCACAAGGGCGTCATCGCTCGCCGCCAGCCTTCTGATCTCCATCTTCATTGTGTAAATTCTCCCAAGTCGGCTTAGGAATTTTGACGTTTACGTAAAACCCAAATTATCTAACCGATTGAAAATGCTCGCTCCAAAATAATCGTTTGAATTTTCTATCCACCGGAGCTATTGGGTGCGGCGAAATCTCACGGGTTCCCCGCAGCATTCGGCCTCCTTCCTCGACGCCGTCAGCAAGTCGCTAAAGATTGGCGCCGTCACAGACAAAGGGAAAAAATCCTCACATGGCACGCAACAAGATAGCGCTTATCGGCTCGGGCATGATCGGCGGCACGCTCGCCCATATGATCGGCCTCAAGGACCTCGGCGACGTGGTTCTGTTCGATATCGCCGAGGGCATTCCGCAGGGCAAGGGGCTGGATATCGCACAGTCGTCGCCGGTCGACGGCTTCGACGCCAGGCTGACCGGCGTCAACGACTATGCCGGCATCGAAGGCGCCGATGTCTGCATCGTCACCGCCGGCGTGCCGCGCAAGCCGGGCATGAGCCGCGACGACCTGCTCGGCATCAACCTCAAGGTCATGGAACAGGTCGGCGCCGGGCTGAAGAAATACGCGCCGAAGGCCTTCGTCATCTGCATCACCAACCCGCTCGACGCCATGGTGTGGGCGCTGCAGAAGTTCTCCGGCCTGCCCAAGACCCATGTCGTCGGCATGGCCGGCGTGCTCGACAGCGCGCGCTTCCGCTATTTCCTGGCCGAGGAGTTCAAGGTCTCGGTCGAGGACGTCACCGCTTTCGTGCTCGGCGGCCACGGCGATTCGATGGTGCCGATGATCCGCTATTCGACGGTCTCCGGCATTCCGCTGCCCGACCTCGTCAAGATGGGCTGGACCTCGAAGGAAAAGCTCGACCAGATCGTGCAGCGCACCCGCGACGGCGGTGCCGAGATCGTCGGCCTGCTGAAGACCGGCTCGGCCTACTACGCGCCGGCGGCTTCGGCGATCGCGATGGCCGAATCCTTCCTCAAGGACAAGAAGCGCGTGCTGCCCTGCGCGGCCCACCTGTCGGGCCAGTACGGAGTGAAGAACACCTATGTCGGCGTTCCCGTGGTGATCGGCGCCGGCGGTGTCGAGCGTGTCATCGAGATTGACCTCAACAAGAGCGAGCAGAAGATGTTCGACAGTTCGGTGGCGACGGTGCAGGGCCTGACCGAGGCCTGCGTGAAGATCGCGCCGCACCTCGCCTCGAAGTGATCCGCCAGCAGTTGATCCGGAGATAAGCCATGAACATTCATGAATATCAGGGCAAGGCACTGCTGAAGTCGTTCGGCGCGCCGGTCGCCGAGGGCGTGCCGGTGCTGAAGGCCGGCGATGCCGAGGCCGCCGCCAAGGCGCTGCCCGGCCCGCTCTATGTGGTGAAGAGCCAGATCCATGCCGGCGGTCGCGGCAAGGGCAAGTTCAAGGAGCTTTCCCCCGACGCCAAGGGCGGCGTGCGGCTGGCGAAGTCGGTGGCCGAGGTGGTCGCCAACGCCAACGAGATGCTCGGCCACACGCTGGTCACCAAGCAGACCGGCCCGGCCGGCAAGCAGGTCAACCGCCTCTATGTCGAGGACGGCGCCGATATCGATCGCGAACTCTACCTGTCGATCCTGGTCGACCGTTCGGTCGGCCGTATCGCCTTCGTCGTCTCGACCGAGGGCGGCATGGACATCGAGGCCGTGGCGCACGACACGCCGGAGAAGATCATCACCGTCGCCATCGACCCGGAAAAGGGCGTGACGGCGGATGATCTCAAGACGCTCAACGGCGCGCTGAAGCTCGACGGCGACGCGGCCAAGGACGGCGGCACGCTGTTCCCGATCCTCTACAAGGCATTCGTCGAGAAGGACATGAGCCTGCTCGAGGTCAACCCGCTGATCGTCATGAAGAACGGCCGGCTGCGCGTGCTCGACGCGAAAGTGTCGTTCGACAACAACGCGCTGTTCCGCCATCCCGACGTGATGGAATTGCGCGACACCACCGAAGAGGACGAGAAGGAGATCGAGGCGTCGAAATACGACCTCGCCTATGTCGCGCTCGACGGCAATATCGGCTGCATGGTCAACGGCGCCGGCCTCGCCATGGCGACGATGGACATCATCAAGCTCTACGGCGCGGAGCCCGCCAACTTCCTCGACGTCGGCGGCGGCGCGTCCAAGGAGAAGGTGACGGCGGCGTTCAAGATCATCACCAAGGATCCGGCGGTCGAAGGCATTTTGATCAATATCTTCGGCGGCATCATGAAATGCGACGTCATCGCCGAAGGCGTGATCGCCGCGGTCAAGGAAGTCGGGCTGAAGGTGCCGCTGGTGGTGCGGCTGGAAGGCACCAATGCCGAACTGGGCAAGAAGATCATCAATGAAAGCGGCCTGAACGTCGTCTCGGCCGACGACCTCGACGACGCGGCCAAGAAGATCGTCAAGGCGGTGAAGGGCTGAGCGGATGCAACCGAGCCGCCTTCTGTGTGCAATCGGATTCGGCTTTCTGGCCGTTCCGTCGCATG
>NZ_RZOI01000557.1:0-4143 GCF_004022645.1 Mesorhizobium sp. M4A.F.Ca.ET.020.02.1.1
CCAGCATGCCCGCCGCGGCGGCAAGAGCCGAACCGCGAAGCGTCGTCACCGCGCCGAAGCGGTCGCGCACACCGTCGCCGAGGAAGCGCATGAGCGCCATGACGCCGGAAAAGGCGGCATAGGCAAGGCCGGCGAAGGCAAGGTCGGCGCCGAGCTCCTGCTGCAGGTAGAGCGCCGCCCAGTCGAGCACCGCGCCCTCGGAGACCATGGTCAGCAAAGCCATCAACCCGACCAGATAGACCACGGGGTGGCCCGGCAGCGAGAATTTCTGGTGCTCTGTCTGCTGCGGCTTGTCCTCTGCGATCAGGTAGCCGATCGCAAAAGCGACAACCGCGAAGGCGAGCGCCGTAACCACGGTCGCATGGACGAGATGGCCGTAATTCTGGATGGCGAAGCCGCCGAGAGCGCCGCCAGCGAAACCGCCAAGGCTCCAGAAGCCGTGCGAGGACGACATGATGGCGCGGGCGAGCCTTCTTTCCACCGCCACCGCATTGGCGTTCATGGCGACATCCATGCCGCCGATCGAGCCGCCGAAGATGAACATGGCGATGGCCGCCAGCGGTACGTTGGGGGCGAGCGCCACGGCCAGCAAACCGAAACTGCCGCACAGGCCGAACCAGCGCAGCACCGTGCGCGAGCCGTGCCTGGAGATCAAATGGCCGCACCAGGTCATCGCCGCCACGGCACCGGCGCCGAACAGGAGGATCAGCAGGCCGAGCGTGAATTTCGAGATATCCAGACGGGTCAGGAACACCGGGATCTGCGGCGCCCAGCTGCCGGTCAAAAAACCATTGGCGAGGAAGATGCCGGCCACGGCCCAGCGTCCGCGAATGGCGGCCTCAATCGTGTTTTGCGCGCTCATGGTCTGTCCGCAATACGAATGGTTTGGGCGCAAGTTAGATCGATTCAATCGGCGGTCAAGAGCCGCATTAGGCGACGTGCTTGGACCAAAGGGCGACGGAGGACCGGTTTTCGTTCGTGGCAGGCTGCTGCCTTGGAGGTTGGCGAGAACGCTTCCCGTTCGTCATCCACGGGCGGAGCAAGGAGCGGAGCGACGCGCGCAGACCCGAGGATCCATGCCGTTACCTAAGAGCGCCGCTACCGTGCAGAACACTCCCTGGGTTGCCTCGTTACGATCTTATCCTGTATCGCCGTGCTCTTCGGCAGCCGTCACGGAATGGATTCTAGGGTCTGCGCGACGTCGCTTCGCGACTGCTTCGCCCTAGAATGACGAAGTCGCGAAGGCGCTCGGCGCCGCTAGTGATCCTTCGGGCGCCTTGCCTCGAACTCCGCCTTCTTCGCGTCGGAAGCCTCGGTCTGGTTCAGCGCCTGCCACTCGGCATAGGGCATGCCGTAGATGATCTCGCGCGACTCGTCCTTGGAGAGCGCGACGCCGTCGACCTGCGCCGCCTCGCGATACCAGTTCGACAGGCAGTTGCGGCAGAAGCCGGCAAGGTTCATCAGATCGATGTTCTGCACGTCGCCGCGCTCGCGCAGGTGTTCGACCAGCCGGCGGAAGGCGGCGGCCTCGAAATCGCGCTTCTGCTCGTCGCTAAGCTCGGTCATGTCATGCGCTCCTCAGGCCCTGTCACACCGGCCCGGTGCGCGAGCCGAACTTCTTCACCTGGTGTATATCGGGACGGCGGTCGATCGCGTCAACGATCGGCGCCAGCTGCTCGGCCCAGGCGAGGGCGTCTTCGCGCCCGGCGATCAGGTCCTGGCGGATCTCGATCAGCGCATGGGCGAAGCCGTTGACGATGGCATGCCGGAACATGGTGTCGCCGCGCAGCGCCCCATCGTAAGGTTCGTTGTCGCCGACGACGAGGCTCTTGTCGGCGGCGAGCATGTCGATCAGCGGCCGCGCCACGCGGTCGTCCAGGTCCCACAATATACCGACATGCCAGGGCCGCCGGATGCCCTGCATGACCGGTGTGAAGGAGTGGACCGAGAAGATGAAGGGCGCCTTGCCGGACGCCTCGGCCACCGAGGCGATCATGGCGCCGACGGCGTCGTGATAGGGCCGGTAGAAGCGGTCGAGCCGTCTTTCCCGCTCTTCCGCGGCCATGGGGTAGTTTCCCGGCACGATGGTGCCGTCATAGAGCTGGCGGATCAGCGTCGGGTCGTCCTCGCCGCGGTTGGGATCGATCAAAAGCCGCGAGAAGTTGGCGAGCACAGCCGGCACGCCGAGCGTCGCCGCCAGCTCGCGCGTCACCGTCTCGACGCCGATATCGTAGGCGATGTGCCGCTCGAACTCGCTCGCCGGCAGGCCGAGGCTGCCATACTCCTCAGGCAGGGCGCGGCGGGCATGATCGCCAAGCAGAACGATGCCTCGCTTGCGATCGCCTTCGACGATATCGAAAGGCGCGAAAACTGTGGATCGGGTCATCGGCTGGAATTGGTCTGGTCGCTGGCTTCCCGGCAGGGTGGTAACGTCATTCCACGAAGAGGACGCTGGCGCAATGCCGTTGTTTGGCCACGGTTTCTGCGAAGAATCCAACGCATGGCGACAAATCGCGCCTGAGGCCTTCTAAATCGATTGGAATTGAACAAAACGGCGCGTTGACATGCGCCCGGAGTTTGCCGAAAAGGGGCGTCGAGAGATGCAGATGTCGTTCTTGAGGGGTTTCAGGATGGGTTCCGCCGGCAGGTCGCGCATGCGCCGTGCCTTCGCCTTGCCGATCCTGACCGTCGCCGCCGGGCTCACAGCCATGGTCGCGGCGTCGCCCGCCCGGGCCGATTTCCGCGTCTGCAACGCCACACAGAACCTGGTCGGCGTCGGCATCGGCTATCGCGCCAAGGCCGGCTGGATCACCGAGGGCTGGTGGCACATCGAAGGGTCGAGCTGCAAGACGCTGATCGAGGGTCCGCTGTCATCAAGGTTTTACTATCTTTATGCAGAAGACGCCGAGCGCGGCGGGCGCTGGGATGGCCCGATCAACATGTGCGTGGCCGAAAAAGAGTTCAAGATTGCCGGCGTAACCGATTGCGTCGCCCGGGGCTTCCAACGCGCCGGATTCCAAGAATATGACACGGGCGAGCAGGCAAGCTGGATGGTCCAGCTGACCGACGAGCCCGCAACGGGAGGCGCACCAGCGGCCCCCGCCCCGGGAACAAACAGTCAATGAGACGTAACCGCAAGGTCAAGATCCTCGCCACCATCGGTCCGGCCTCCTCCTCCGAGGAGATGTTGAAGAAGCTTTTCGAAGCCGGCGCCGATGTCTTCCGCATCAATATGAGCCATACTGACCACGATCTGATGCGCACGCTGGTCGGGCGCATCCGCGCGGTCGAGGACGCGGTCGGCCGGCCGATCGGCATTCTCGCCGACCTGCAGGGTCCGAAGCTGCGCGTCGGCAAGTTCGCAAACGGCAAGGAGACGCTCAGCGTCGGCCAGACCTTCACGCTCGACAACAATCCGGAACCCGGCACCTCGAGCAGAGTCTACCTGCCCCATCCGGAAATCCTGAGCTCGGTCGAGGCCGGTCACCGGCTTTTGATTGATGACGGCAAGCTGGAGCTCAGGGCGGTGAAGAGCGACGGCAAGTCGATCATTTGCACGGTCGTCGCCGGCACCACGATCTCCGACAAGAAGGGCGTCAGCCTGCCCGACACCGACCTGCCGGTCGGCGCGCTGACCGAGAAGGACCGCGCCGATCTCGACGCGGTGCTGGCGGCCAGCGTCGACTGGGTGGCGCTGTCCTTCGTGCAGCGGCCGGAGGATCTCGCAGAAGCGCGCAAGATCGCGCGCGGCCGGGCACTGATCATGGCCAAGATCGAGAAGCCGCAAGCGGTGGCCCGTCTGCCTGAAATCATCGAGCTGTCGGACGCGCTGATGGTTGCGCGCGGCGATCTCGGCGTCGAAATGCCGCTGGAGGCGGTGCCCGGCATCCAGAAGCAGATCACGCGTGCCGCGCGCCGCGCTGGCAAACCGGTGGTAATCGCGACGCAGATGCTGGAATCGATGATCACCGCGCCGGTGCCGACGCGCGCCGAGGTCTCGGACGTGTCGATCGCCGTGTTCGAGGGCGCGGACGCCATCATGCTTTCCGCGGAGTCCGCGGCCGGCGCCTATCCGGTCGAGGCCGTCGCGATGATGAACCGCATAGCCACCAAGGTCGAAGCCGATCCGACCTATGCCGGTAT
>NZ_RZOI01000558.1:0-4131 GCF_004022645.1 Mesorhizobium sp. M4A.F.Ca.ET.020.02.1.1
CGGCCGCCGGCAGGCTCCTCGATCCTCTATTCGCAGGACGATCCGCCGGTACCCTATCTGATCGAAAACCGCGTCATCGTTTCGGGCGAGAATCTCGTCGACGCGCAGGCGACCTACAATTCGCAGAACAACGAGCCTGTCGTTTCCTTCCGTTTCGATTCCAAGGGAGCCACCCGCTTCGGCCAGGCGACGGCGCAAAATGTCGGCAAGCTGTTCGCCATCATCCTCGACAACCAGGTGATCTCGGCGCCGCAGATCCGTGAGCCGATCCTCGGCGGCACCGGTCAGATCTCCGGCAATTTCACCGCTCAGAGCGCCAACGACCTCGCCGTGCTGCTGCGCGCAGGCGCGCTGCCGGCGACGCTGACCGTGATCGAGGAGCGCACGGTGGGTCCGGGCCTGGGACAGGATTCCATCCATGCCGGCAAGGTCGCCGGCATCATCGGCTCGATCCTCGTCGTCGCCTTCATGTTCGTCGCTTACGGCTTCCTCGGCTTCCTCGCCAATATCGCGCTCGCGGTGCATGTGGCGATGATCGTCGGGCTGTTGTCGCTGCTCGGCGCGACGCTGACCTTGCCTGGTATCGCCGGTATCGTGCTGACCATCGGCATGGCGGTCGATTCCAACGTGCTGATCTACGAGCGTATCCGCGAGGAGCGGCGCAACGGCCGCTCGGTGATCCAGGCGATCGATACCGGCTTCACCAAGGCGCTGGCGACCATCGTCGATTCCAACGTCACGTCGCTGATCGCGACAGTGGTGCTGTTCTACCTCGGCACCGGCCCGGTGAAGGGTTTTGCCATCACCTACGCCATCGGCATCCTGACCACGGTCTTCACCGCCTTCACCTTCACCAGGCTGCTAGTGTCGATCTGGCTGCGCCGCGCCCGGCCGAAGGAACTGCCGAAGGCGCCGGTGACCTTCATTCCGCCGGGTACGAAGATTCCGTTCATGGGTATCCGCCGTTGGACCTTCGCGCTGTCCAGCCTGCTGTCGATCCTGTCGGTCGTGCTGTTCATGACCGTCGACATCAATTACGGCATCGACTTCAAGGGCGGCTCGCTGATCGAGGTGCAGGCCAAGACCGGCAATGCCGATCTCGCCGACATCCGCGGCAGGCTCACGGAGCTCAACATCGGCGAAGTGCAAGTGCAGCAGTTCGGCGAGCCGAACGACGTGCTGATCCGCGTCGGCACCCAGGACGGCGGCGAGAACGCCGAGCAGACCGTCATCGACAAGGTGCGCGGCGAGTTGCAGGACCAGTATGATTTCCGCCGCGTCGAAGTGGTGGGACCGACGGTTTCGGGCGAACTCGCCAAGCAGGGCACGATCGCCATGCTGATCGCGCTGGTCGGCATCCTGATCTATGTCTGGTTCCGTTTCGAATGGCAGTTCGCTGTCGGCGCCATCATCGCCACGATCCACGATGTGGTCATGACGATCGGCTTCTTCGTCATCACCGGGCTGGAATTCAACCAGTCGTCGCTGGCGGCAATCCTGACCATCATCGGTTATTCGCTGAACGACACCATCGTCGTCTACGACCGCGTCCGCGAGGATCTTCGAAAATACAAGAAGATGCCGCTGCCGCAGCTGTTGAACAACGCCATCAACGAGACCCTGTCGAGAACGACGCTGACCTCGGTGACCACGATCCTGGCACTGCTGGCGCTGGTGCTGTTCGGCGGCGAGGTGATCCGTTCGTTCACCATGGCGATGCTGTTCGGCGTGGTGTTCGGCACCTATTCGTCGATCTTCATCGCCGCGCCGCTGCTGATCCTGTTCAAGTTGCGGCCGCAGGCCACGGCCGCCGACGAGGAGAAGCCGGTGAACGGCAAGGCCGTGGCGACCTGACGCCGCGGCCGTGGCCAAGGGCATCGTCATCCGCGAGGCGCATTTCCCCGGCCGGGCGCCGATCGAGGCCTATGGCAATGGCGGCTTCCGCTTCGCCGATATGTCGCATCGCGGCTCGCTGCTCTGCCTGCCGTCCGGCATCCATGGCTGGGAGCCGGCCGATCCGCTGGCGTTGACGGTGGCGGACTTCAGCAAGCTGCTCGCCGAGGCCGGCAAGGTCGAGATCGTGCTGGTCGGCACCGGCAAGGATCTGCGGCCGCTGCCTACGGCGCTGCGCGCGGCATTGAAAGAGGCCGGCATCGCCGCCGATCCGATGTCGACCGGCGCGGCGGTGCGGACCTACAATGTCCTGCTCGCCGAAGACCGCGCCGTGGCCGCGGCGCTGATTGCCGTCGACTGACGTGGCTGATACCGCCAACATCGTCATGGATGCGGTGCGCGCTTCCGACCATGACCGTTATCTCAGCGCGCTCTACGCGCCCGCCGACAAGCGCGACGCGCTGTTTTCGCTCTATGCCTTCAATGCAGAGATCGCGTCCGTGCGCGACCGTATCCACGAGCCGTTACCCGGCGAGGTACGGCTGCAATGGAGGCGCGATGTCATCGCGGCAGAGAACGATGCGGAGACCGGTCACCCGATCGCCGACGCACTGAGGGCGACGATTTCCGCCAATCGACTGCCGAAGACAGCCTTCGACAACATGCTCGAAGCGCGCATCTTCGACCTCTACGATGATCCGATGCCGTCGCGCACCGATCTCGAAGGCTATTGTGGCGAGACCGCCGCGGCACTCATCCAGCTTGCGGCGATGATGCTCGATCCCCAGGAGGCACCGCGTTTTGCCGACCTGGCGGGGAGGGCGGGTTGTGCGCAAGCGATCACCGGTCTTTTGCTGCTGTTGCCGCTGTACCGGAGGCGTGGCCAATGTTTTGTGCCTGCGGACATCCTCGCAGCGGCCGGCTCATCATCGGAAGAGTTCGTCAAAGGGGAGGGCGGCCCCGGCGCGCAACGCGCAGTGGCGGCGATGATCGCGCTCGCGCGAGACCATCTCGGTGCCTTCGAGCGAGGCGCCCCGGCGCTGCCGGCTTCGCTGCGCCCCGCATTCCTGCCGCTCGCGCTGACGCGTGCCTATCTCGGCAGGATGGAGAAGACTGAGCAATCGCCGCGCGGCGGTGCAGCAAAGCTTTCCACCTTGCGCAAGCATTGGCTGCTCCTGCGTCATGCCAGCCGAGGCTGGACGCCCCTTTGACGTAAACGTCAATCGTGCTAGGGGTTCTGCCTGTCGGACTCGCGTCGAAGAAGCGTGAGCCGCCGGAGGAGACGCCTTTCCATGAGCCTGCCCGTGCTGGTCGTCCTTGTCGTGTTTGGCATCGCGCTGTCGGTCGCGGCCGTGCATTTCACCGGCGGCACTACTACCGCGATGCTTGCCGGCGCGGATCGGGCACTTCAACGCTTCGCCGAGGACTTTCCGGACGAAATGGTGGCGAGGGTGCGTCTAACGGCGGATCGGCGGGCGGCGTTTCTCGAGCTTGGGCCGGCGCGCACCGGCATCGTCAGCAGCATCGGCGATTGCTTCCTGACGCGCATCGTCACGCCGCGCGATATCCTGGCCCTGACCGCAGACGACCCGCGGTCGATCTCCATCAGGCTCAACGACTTCACCTGGAAGGGCGGGCGCTTTGTCTTTGCCGACGAGGCCGACGCCAGGGCGGTGGCGGCGGCCTTGCAAGACCATGATCGGAACCGGGAGGCCGCGTGATGGACGATTACAATTTCCCGGAGGTCACCAAGCTTGCCATCCCGTTCTTCGTCGCCGCCATCCTGATCGAGCTCTGGCTGGTGCGAACCGGCCGCGCCAAGGGCTCGTTCGAAACGCGCGACACGCTGACCAGCCTGATGATGGAGACCGGCAATGTCGTGGCCGGCCTGTTGCTCGGTGTTTTGTCCTACTGGGCGCTGCTGTGGCTGTGGCAGTTTCGCTTCTTCAATCTCGGCCTGTCGGTCTGGGTGTTTTTGGCTGCCTTCCTGCTCGATGATTTGCGCTACTATGTCTATCACCGCATCGCGCACCGGGTGCGTTGGGTGTGGGCCGAGCACGTCAACCACCACTCCAGCCAGCACTACAATCTGTCGACGGCGCTCAGGCAAAGCTGGACCGGGCTGTTCACCTTCATGTTCGTGCTGCAGGCGCCGCTGGTGCTGCTCGGCTTCCACCCGGCGGTGATTGCCTTCACCTTCGGCTTCAACCTGGTCTGGCAGTTCTGGATCCACCCCGA
>NZ_RZOI01000559.1:0-4125 GCF_004022645.1 Mesorhizobium sp. M4A.F.Ca.ET.020.02.1.1
TGTTCGACCTGCTCGCCGATCTGAGAGCCATGGGCGAGACCAGCCCCCTCGTCGATCGCAGCCGGCGGCCCGGCACGCGGAAATTCTTCGCGCGCGCCGCCGAAATCTACGCGGAACGGTTTTCCGATCCCGACGGCCGTATCAGGGCAAGCTTCTCGCTCGTATGGATGTCCGGCTGGGCGCCCGATGCATCGCAGCAAAAGCCGCTAAAGCCCGGCACGGCCAAGGTCTCGCTGAAGACCATCCTGGAAGGTCCGCAAGACCGCTGAGCAGCGACCCCTTGGGGCTCAGTGCTGCGCGAAGGCGTTGGCCAACTTGCTGTTGTTATCGCTGAACAACCACACGATCGCATTGCCGACCTGGCCGACGCCGGCGACGATGGCGAGCGACAGGACGGTGACGATCACGCCATATTCAATGGCTGTCGCGCCCGTCTCGTCTTGAATGAACCGTTGCAGCAGCTTTTTCATGATCATCGATCCCTCTTGCCAGGAACCTTAGCGTTGACCCGTTAAGAAAGGTTAACGGCAAAAGCTTAACAGGCAGTGAAATAGGTCGGTTCTGGAAAAATCGTTAACCATGTCAGCAGTCGCCGCTGCGCGTGCCGTCGCTGCGGATCACGCAGATCGAGCTGGGCAGGGGCTGCAGCACGCTGCGGCGCAGCGTATAGGTGTCGCGATGGCCGATCGAACCGGTGCTCATCGTGTCGACGCCGGCAATGCCATCGCGGGCCGGGCGCGTGTGGCTGTCGAGGAAAGGCGCGGCGATCAGGGCCAGCGCCACCGCGGCGGAACCGAACAGCAGCGTGATGCGCAACACGCCCATGCCCGCATCGGCGGCGCGAAAGCCGCGGTCCGGCCGGATTGACTCCCAGTCTTTGTCCAGGCTCATGCAATCGCTCCCCACGCGTGTAGGCCGAGACCAGCCTCGCCGCAATTTTTCATATCGAGATAAATCATCCATTAACGCTGGCTAAACCAGCGCCGAATTCCCCGACTACAGGAGATCGATGAGGAACTGGATCAGCGGCGCGTCGGCCGGCGGCATCGGATAGTCGCGCATCTGGCGTGGCCGCACCCATTTCAGCGCCTGCCCCTCCCTCGGCTGCGCAATCCCGCGGAAGCGGCGGCAGACGAAAAGCGGCATCAACAGGTGAAAGTGATCATAGCTATGGCTGGCGAAGGTCAGCGGTGCGAGGCAAGGGATCTCGGTCTCGATGCCGAGCTCCTCATGTAGTTCCCGGATCAGGCACTCTTCCGGTGTTTCGCCTGGCTCGACCTTGCCGCCTGGGAATTCCCACAAGCCAGCGAGCTGCTTTCCCTCGGGGCGCTGCGCCAGCAGCACGCGCCCGTCGGCGTCGACCAGCGCGCAGGCCGCGACCAGAAGCAGGCGCTTGCCGGCTGGCTTGAGCTCGCTCATGCGCCGGGCGGCCGGCGATAGTGGTAGCGGTAGACTTCCTCGAAGCCCATCGATCGGTACAGCGACAGCGCCGGCGCGTTGCTGGCCTCCACCTGCAGCCAGGCTTCCCGCGCGCCGCGCAGCCGCGCCCACTTCAACGCCGACAGGATGAGGTTTCGGCCGTGGCCCCTGTTGCGCGCCGCCTTGTCGGTGGCGACTTCGAACAGGCCGGCGAGATCGCCGTCGTGGACGCAGATCAGCGTCGCCAGTGGCTCGCTGCCATCCTCGAGCGCGAACAGCCCGGCCTCCGGCTGGATGGCGCCGATGATCTCCGACAGGCCCGGCCTCAGCGACACGTCCGAGCCACTCACCTTGAGCAGCGCGCCGATGAAGCGGCTGATGTCCTTCAGCGGGATTTGGTCCATGGCGGGATCGAGCTGGGCATCGGCGAGCGGCAGGCGCATCACCAGCGATTCGTCGAAGCTGCTCCAGCCTTCACTGTCGAGATGCTTTGACAGGACAGGGCCCGACAGTGGCGATATGCGAAAGGTCAGCGGCCTGCCATATGCTTCGAAGCGCCGGCTGGCGCGGCCGATGCGCTCGGCAATGTGCTGGGTGTCGCCGGGATCGAGCGGATTGACCGAGTTCAGCCGCTTGGCCGCGTGGCCGGCCGTCAGCCGCACCACCCATGTGCCATCATAGTGGACGGCGGCGGCGGGCCAGGCGCGGAACCCGGCAGCCTCGTAGCGGCGCACCGTCGCGAGCACGCTTGCCGGATGTCTGGACATCAACGTCGTCAGCTCCTGTAGTCGCCATTGATGGCGACATATTCCTTGGTCAGGTCGCAGGTCCACACCGTCGCCTTGCCGCGGCCGATGCCGATGTCGGCGCGGATGCGGATGTCGTCACGCTTCATGTAGGCCGAGGTCGCTTCCTCGGAATAGGCCGGATCGCGCTCGCCCTCATGCGCCAGCCTGTTGTCGCCGAACCAGATCGACAGAAGGTCGCGGTCGGCGGGCTCGCCGGCCTTGCCGACCGCCATGACGACACGCCCCCAATTGGCGTCCTCTCCGGCGACGGCCGTCTTGACCAGCGGCGAATTGGCGATCGACAGCGCGATGCGCTTGGCCGAACGGGCCGATTTGGCGCCGGTGACGGTGACTTCGACCTGCTTGCGCGCACCCTCGCCGTCGCGCACAACCTGCAGCGCCAGCGTTTTCAGTATTTTGCCGAGCGCGCGGCGGAACGCGCCGAGCCGAGCGTCCTTCGCGTCGGTGATTGCCGGCGCACCGCGCCTGGCCGCGGCACCCGTGGCGAACAAGAGCAGCGTGTCGCTGGTCGAGGTATCGCTGTCAACGGTCACCGCGTTGAAGGTCTTGGTCGTGCCGCGCGACAACAGATCCTGCAGCACCGGTGCGGCGATCGGCGCGTCGGTGGCGATAAAGGAGAGCATCGTCGCCATGTCTGGCGCGATCATGCCGGCGCCCTTGGCAATGCCGTTGATGGTTACGTCGGCGTCGCCGAGCTTCACCGTCGCCGTCGCCACCTTCGGATAGGTGTCCGTGGTCATGATGGCCTTGGCGGCCTCGGTCCACAGATCGGGCTTGCCATCCTTGACCAGCCCGGCGAGCAGATGGCTGAACCTGGCTGTGTCGAGCGGCTCGCCGATGACGCCGGTGGAGGCCAGGAACACTTCGCTCGTGGCGCATCCGGCCGCCTTGGCCGCCGCCTCGCCGGTCAGCGCGGTGGAAGCGCGGCCCTTCTTGCCGGTGAAGGCATTGGCGTTGCCGGAATTGACGACCAGCACGCGCGCCTTGCCGGCGCCCAGGTTCTGCCGGCAGAAATCGACTGGCGCCGACGGACATTTCGACTTGGTGAACACGCCGGCGACGGCGGTGCCCGGATCGAAGACCATGGCCAGAAGGTCGGTGCGGTTCTTGTACTTGATCCCCGCCTCGGCGGTGGCGATGCGCACGCCTTCGATGGCGGGCATTTTCGGATATTTCTTCGGCGCGAGCGGCGAAATCGTTGCGGACATGGGGACCTCGGGCGGCGGAAATCGCAAAGGGAAGGCCGGTTTGCCCGATACGGCGCGCCGACGCAAGGGGCGTCCTGGCCGTGCCTTCCAAGCTGGACCGCGGGCACGCAACCCGGAACGGGGCGTTTCGTTTGCACAGGCAACCCAATATGATTGGTGACGGACTCACCGGCCAAGGAGGATCAGGATGAGCATGACTCCCGGCCCCGGGCGCAAATCGATCGGCGCCAAGCGCAATCCCGAGAGCGCCGACGCCATTCTCGACGCCGCCGAGGCGGTGCTGGCGGAGGCCGGCTATTCAGGCTTTTCGATCGAGGCGGTGGCGCGCCGGGCGCGGGCCGGCAAGCCGACCATCTATCGCTGGTGGCCAAGCAAGGCCGCCCTGCTGCTCGACGTCTACCAGCGGCAGAAGCGGGTCAACGTCCCCGACACCGGCCGTCTGGAGGACGACCTAGTCGGCTTCCTGAAGAACCTGTTCGCGCACTGGCGCCTTACATCGTCGGGCAATGTGTTCAGATCGCTAATCGCCGAGGCGCAGTCGGATAGCCAGGCTGCCGCCGCCCTTGCCGGCTACGCGGCCGGACGCCGCGCCCACACCGGCCAGTTGATCGTGCGCGCCAAGGCGCGCGGCGAGGTCGCGCCCGACGTCGATGCCGAGATCGTCGCCGACCTGATCGCCTCCTATGCCT
>NZ_RZOI01000055.1:0-3192 GCF_004022645.1 Mesorhizobium sp. M4A.F.Ca.ET.020.02.1.1
CGACATCGAATGTCGGCGCGACAGGCCGGGCTGCGGCGGGTGTCGTGGCAGGCGCGGCGGGGGCTTCCGCCGGGGCTGCGGGAGCGGATGGCGCCGCGGGTGCCATCGCGTCGGTGGCTGGCGCCGGCGCGGCTGGCAGCCGCCCCTCGGTGCCCTGATCGGCCGCTTTGGTTTCCGCCGGTTTGGTCTCGCCCGGCGCCAGCGCCGCGATCTCGGCCGGCGGCGTGCGATTGAGATAGGGATCGAGCGCGCCCGACACATAGGCAGTTCCCACCGCAGCGATGGCGCCGCCCGCGGTAAACAACAACGCCTTCAATGGATTAATTGCCATTTTTGACTGCCCCTTAGCCACCTAACGCCGGTCTAGCGTGTTTTAGCGAGTCCCACAAGAAAAAGGGCCGGCCAAGAAAAAGCCTGTCCCGGGCTTGACCATGTCTGCCGTCCCTATCACCAATCATCGGCATGAACACGATTCGATCCGTCTGCGTCTATTGCGGTTCGTCTCCAGGCCGCGATGAAACCTACGTCAAGGCCGGCCACCTGCTCGGCCGCTCGCTCGCAAAGTCGGGCCTGAGGCTGATCTACGGCGGCGGCACCAAGGGCATAATGGGCGCCGTCGCCGAGGGCGCGCTCAAGGCCGGCGGCAAGGTGACGGGCATCATTCCCCGCTTCCTCATCAACAGGGAAGCAACCGAGACCGCGCTCGACCGGCTCGACGAGCTCGTGATCACCGACAATATGCACGAGCGCAAGCACAGGATGTTCGAAAAATCCGACGCCTTTGTGGCGCTTCCGGGCGGTATCGGCACGGTCGAAGAGATCGTCGAGATCATGACCTGGGGCCAGCTCGGCCATCATCGCAAGCCGATCGTCTTTGCCAACATCAAGGGGTTCTGGGATCCGATGCTGGCGCTGCTCGACCATATGGGCGGTGAGGGCTTCATCCACACCGCGCACCGGGTGAAACCGCTGGTGGTCGCGGACCCCGAAGCGATTGTCGCCGCCATCATGGTGGCCGGCTCGTCCGTCGACGCGCCGACGGAAGGCGTGCAGTCGGTGATAGACAAGATGTAAGGCAGTAGGGAATAGGCAGTTGGCAATAGGGAAAGACAGCCCCTACTGCCTACTGCCTACGTAAGCGCTGCCTCAAACCGGCAGCGCTTACGAGCCGCCGCCACCGAAAATGCGACGAAAAAGGCCGCCTCGCCCCACGCCGCCATAGCGCTGGGGAAGAGGGCGTGCGAGCAGGAACTGCTCATGGCCCTCGACAGTCTCGGTGCCGCAATAGCTACACTGCAAAGACCGGGCCAGGGGAACGATCTCCCTTAGCACGGCCAGGAACCCTTCTCCATCGATCGGCACGCTCTTCATCATCCGGAGTTCGCGGGAGAATGTCTCCAGTCCTAGAAAGCGATAGCCGCGCTTCTCCAATTCGGCGCGCAGCCTGGCGAGAGAGGGCTCGGCGCCCCAGAACTCGAAGCGCGTCGGCCGGATGCGGGCATCCGAGGCGATTTTCAGACCGAGGTCGCCAATCGCCTCGGCAGGAAGAATGAGCGGCGCCACGGCGGCAAGTGAATGTTCCTCAAGGTTGAGTGGGAAGGCCAAGGCCTCGGCGGCTGTGCGGGCTACCTCCTCGAAACCGGCGATGTCCTCCGTCGTGAAGTAGAAATCGCGGCGCCCCTCGCCATGCTGTTCAGCGATATAGCAGGCTGGGCAGCCTGCGGCCGCCAGATCCTCGCAGAGCCTTTCGAGGAAGGCGTAGTTCCGACTCGATCCCTTGGGCGTCAAGAGAGCGTCGCGCGGCGTCAATTCGTTTGCGCGCGGGGTGAGCTTCAGGAGCAGGATCGGAAGCGACGCTGCAGCACGCAGAAGCGCCATGTTCACCCGCGTGTGAATGAAAAGCTCGCCGCCATCGGGGCGGTAGCGCACCAGGCCACGATGCGGTTCCGCCTCGCGGATGACCTCCTCCGTTTTTTCGTCCGATACCTGTTCGCCGGTGATATCGAATTGAAGCAAAGTCATCGCCTAGCCCTCGCCTCCCGGATCACGTCCCGGTAGGGGGCCATCTTGCCAGTTCACAGCGCCTCAGCCCAGACCTCACGGCCGGGCGTTCTGCATCGCATTTGCGGGACCTTCGCCCGCTATTTCCTCGCCGCCAGCGGCCTGACCGCACGACAGGACGAAGCCGAGCGGCCAGGTGATGAAGATGCCGAGAAGCGGACCCAGGTTGGCTTCGGGCGTGAAGATGACGAGGCCGACGAAGCCGCCAAGAAAGCCGATGATGCCCAGTATCGCGCCCCATTTGAGCATCGGTTCCCCCATCGCCTGCCGATCTACTGCAGCTGATTCCCGTCTCGGAACCAAGCCCTCGAATTGGCGTTGCCTCAGAGAACAGCAACTCAGGAGATCGTCATGCTGCGAGGCGCACTGCTCTGGCTCATCGGGATTCCGCTGCCCATCATTCTCATTCTTTGGCTGCTCGGCTATCTGCACTGACGGCCACGCGGGCACGGATGGTGACTCGCCAATCGTGGCAAGCGGCGGTTGCGTGCGCGGCGTGCAACGTCACGGAACCGTCACATGAAACCGGGGCAGCCCGTGCTAGAAACATCGCCGGCCGCAGTTACGCGGTGCTGAAGTCGAAGACCCGGCGAAGCCTCCATGAATATTGCCCTCGCTTCGGAAGAGAACGCCCTGTCGCCCTATCTGCCCGATGAGCAAGGGCTGTTCTTCCTCTATCATTTCACCGCCGACGGCCTGCGCACGAAGGACGCGGCACAAGCGCACTGGACCTGGCGCAGCTACCAGATCTCCGACATGCGCGCGCGCCAGGCGATCGCCAACGAGCAGGCTTTGCCCGCCCCCGTGCGCGAGGCCTTCCTCATCGCCAGCCATGGCTGCCATATCGACCTTGAGGACGACTGGCTCTATGGCGACCTGCCGGACCTGCGCCATGACTATTCGGCCGAAGCGCGTGGGCTCGGCCATTTCCGCTTCGCGCTCAACGACAGGATGCTCATCGGCGCCCGCAAGCAGCCGCTGCAGTCGGTCGACGCGATCCGCAAGGCGGTCGAGAACGGGACGCGGAAATTCCGCTCGCCGGCGGAACTGATCGAGGCCGTCATGGGCCAGTCGCTGGACGGCATGGCGGCCGAGCTCGGCGGCCATGCCGTCCAGCGACTGGCCCATGAC
>NZ_RZOI01000055.1:3202-16872 GCF_004022645.1 Mesorhizobium sp. M4A.F.Ca.ET.020.02.1.1
CAGCGCGGCCGAGCTCGGCGGCCTATCCGAGACGCTCGACGGCATCGAGGACCGGATCGTGTGCGACGCATGGCACAGCGAGCGGCAAGCGCTGGTCGACGCGCGCCGGCAGCTCGTGGTGATCCACCGGCAGATGGCGACGCTGACCAGCCTGTTTCGGCATCTCGACCATTCGCACCGCAACGACCTGCCCGATCCGGTCAACGACATGGCGGCGCGGCTCTCGCACCGGGCGCACACGCTCTATCACGACGGCGAGCAGTTGCAGGCGCGCACGCGGCTGCTGCAGGACGAGTTGATGGCCAAGCTGACGATGCAGTCCAATCAGCTGCTCTATATCCTGTCCGTTATGACGGCGGTGCTCTTACCGATGACCATCATCTCGGGCCTGTTCGGAATGAATGTCGGCGGCCTGCCGCTGCTGGACTCGCCGATCGGATTTTGGGTGGTGACGGCGGTGTCGCTGCTCGTCGCTTGCGCCGTCTATCTGTTCGTCAGGCGGCTCGGGCGCGTGTAGGACCGGATCCTTCCGGCCGAGGAGACCATACTCCGGGATTTTGGGTTGTGGTACACAACTCGGAATCGCGGATGCTTCGACCAGCATCCCGTTTCGATGAGGATGCGCATGGGGTTCGCCAGGAAGCTCAGAACATGGCTCGGGCTCCGCCGAGACAAGACCGCGCTGCCGCCATTTGCGTCCGTTGGCCGTTGGACCTATGGCGTCGAGTCAAAAATGATTTACGGCTGTGGAGCGCACTCCTCGCTCAGGATCGGCGCCTTTTGCTCGATCGCCAATGAAGCGCTTTTCATGTGCAGCGCCAATCACCCGACATCATTCGTTTCCACCTATCCGTTCAAGGTTCGTGTGACGAGGGAGGAGCCGGATGGATCGGACCTGCTCACGAATGGCCCCATCGAGATCGGCAATGACGTGTGGGTCGGGCGCCGCGCCATAGTCATGCCTGGTGTCAGGATAGGAGACGGTGCCGTCGTTGGCGCTGGAGCCATCGTCACCAAGGACGTCGCTCCCTACGCGATCGTGGCCGGCAATCCGGCCAGGCTTATCCGCTACAGGTTCGACGCGCACCAAATCGAAAGCCTGCTTGCGATCCGGTGGTGGGATTGGAGCGACGAGAAAATCCGCGCCGAGCAGCCGGCGTTCTTCGGTTCCATCGACGCCTTCATCGCGGCCCACGCAGCGCCTGAAGCGGCTCGCGCGGGTTTGGAGCCTACGCTGGCGCCCGCAGGTCCTCGATGACAGTGCCGGCGGCGGCGACCTCGGCCTCGTGGGCCGGTTCACGCCAGGTCTCGGCGAGGGCCGCCGCGTACCATTCGCGCATAGCAGGCAGGTCGAGCAGCCGCTTGGGATAGGCGGCCGCGGCGCCTTCGAAAACCAGCCCATAGGACTGCGCCCGAAACGCCACCGGGGCAAAGAAGGCATCGGCGGCGGTGAAGCGCTCGCCAGCGAGGAACGGACCGCCGAAGCGGGCCAGGCCATCGTTCCAGAGGTCGCCGAGACGGAAGAGATCGTGCTTCAGGGCGTCGGACATCGCAAACGGCTCGACGCTGAGGCCGCAGCTCATCGGGCAGAGATTGCGCAGCGCGATGAAGCTCGAATGCATTTCGGCGGCCGCCGATCGCACCCAGGCTCGCGCCTTCGCGTCCGCCGGCCATACGCCCTGATGGCGCTCGGCCAGATATTCGACGATGCTGAGCGAATCCCAGACCGCCCAGCCGTCATCGACCAGGCACGGCACGCGGCCGTTCGGCGAGAACACCCGGTAGAGGGTAAAGCTCGATCCGGTCGGGAACGGGGTCAGCCGCTCCTCGAACGGGATGCCGAGCTCTCGCATCAGCACCCAGGGCCGCAGCGACCATGAGGAATAGTTCTTGTTGGCAATGTGCAAGACGTACACCGGGCATACTCCTTGTTTTGACGCAATTCCGGACGGAAAACCGCTGCGCACTTTTCCTGGAATTGCTTATCTTGCCGCGGGGACCGCCTGGCGCCCCTTGAACATCGACCAGCTGTACATTGCCAGCGCCGCCCAGATCAGGGCGAAGGCGATTGCCTGCGTCCTGCCGAACGGCTCGTCGAAGACGAGCACGGCGATCAGGAACACCATGGTCGGCGCGATATACTGCATGATGCCGATGGTGGAGAGGCGCAGCAGCCTGGCGCCGAAGGCAAACAGCAGCAGCGGCACCGCGGTGATCGGGCCGCAACCGATCAGCAGTGCGGTGTCGGAACCAGTGCTGGAGACGAAATGGTCCTGCCCGGTGGCGATCAAGTAGCCGATATAGCAAAGCGCCGGCACCGAGAGCAGCAGCACTTCGAGCAGAAATCCCTGGCTCGGGCCGATCGGCAGCGTCTTGCGGAAGAAGCCGTAGGCGGCGAAGGAAAATGCCAGCGCCAGCGACACCCAGGGCAGCTTGCCGGCCTCGATGGTGAGCACGGTCACCGCGATGGCGGCCAGCGCAACCGCCGCGATCTGCAGCCGGTCGAGCCGCTCGCCGAGCAGCAGCGCACCGACGACGACTACCACCAGCGGATTTATGTAGTAGCCGAGCGCGGTCTCGACGGTGCGGTCGACCGCGATCGCCCAGACATAGATCCCCCAGTTGACCGAGATCAGCGTCGCCGTCAGCGCCGCCATGGCGATGCTCTTGGGCGAGCGGACCGCGGCCTTGAAATCGGCGGTGCGACCGGCCCAGACCAAAACGCATGCGGCGATCGGCACCGACCAGACGATGCGGTGGCAGATCACCTCGATCAACGGCAGATGCGCCACCGCCTTCATGTAGAAGGGCAGCAGCCCCCACAAGAAATAGGCGCCCAGCGCCAGGAAGAAGCCGCGGCGGGCCTTGGCATCTGCGTCAAGCTGAGCTGTCTCGGTGACCATGGCCCAACGCTATGGCCCAGCCGGCCATGCAAGACCATCACAAAATTATGATGGATCAATGGACTTTTGGTGATGGTTCAAGCGGTTGACTTCGCTCCAGGTGCCGAGACTGAGTGCCAACTCAGTGCTGGGCGGGTTTCTCGACAAGCTCGAAGAAAAGCCGGTCGGGTGCCCCCTCATCGTGCCTGAAGCCGGTCAACTCTGCCGCCAGATCGAGAGGAATGTCGAAGACATAGTCGACATCACCTTCCTTGTCCTGCTGTGAAAACGCTCGCTGCCGCAGGGTTTCAAAGGAGGCTGGAAGATCTCCCGTGGTTTGGAGATCGCTGACCTCCTTGTCGCCGCTGTGCCAAACCCTCCAGATATTCTTACCGGCGCTCCAGAGCTCGGCGCGAGAAAACATCGTGTGTTCCTCGATATGCACGACGACCAGTTCCCTGCCCTGCGAGAACGCCGACAGGTAGCTGTCAGGAGGATTGGGAAAGCTGCAGTAGCCAAGGATGATGATCGCCCAGTTCTTGTCGCTGCGATAAGCATTCACCGGCGAATCGAAATCGTCCGATGAACCGCCGACTTCCCTGCCGAACAAGGCCGCGGCTTCCTTGATCCCGTAGCCCCGGAAGCCAAACCAGCTGATCGAAGAGCCCAAGCGCCTACTCCGCCGCCACCAGCCCCGCCATGTCGCGGTTCTTCATCAGCTTGTAGATGATCGAATCCATCAGCGCCTGGAAGGAGGCGTCGATGATGTTTTCCGACACGCCGACCGTCCACCAGCGGGCGCCGCTGGAATCGTGCGATTCGATCAGCACGCGCGTGATCGCTTCGGTGCCGCCATTGAGGATACGCACCTTGAAGTCGGCAAGCTCGAGGTCGCCGATCTCGTTCTGGTACTTGCCGAGGTCCTTCCTGAGCGCGATGTCGAGCGCATTGACCGGGCCATGGCCCTCGGCGACCGACATCTTCTCCTCGCCATCGACCATCACCTTGACGATCGCCTCCGACACCGTCTTCAACTGGCCGTTGGCGTCGAAGCGACGCTCGACCATGCAGCGGAAGGAGGTGACATTGAAGAACTCCGGCAGGCCGTGCAGCATCTTGCGAGCGAGCAGCTCGAAGGAGGCGTCGGCGCCCTCATAGGCATAGCCCTCCGCCTCGCGCTCCTTGACAACGGCGATCAGCGCATCGAGCCGATGGTCATCCTTCGGCACGTCGATGCCGCGCCGCTTCAGCTCGGCGAGGAAATTGGCCTTGCCGCCCTGGTCGGAGACCATGACGCGGCGGCGGTTGCCGACGGCTTCCGGGGGCACGTGCTCGTAAGTCGCCGGCTCCTTGGCGAGCGCCGAGGCATGAATGCCGGCCTTGGTGGCGAAGGCGGAGGCGCCGACATAGGGCGCCTGCGCTTCCGGGGCGCGGTTGAGCAATTCGTCGAAGGCCCGCGAGAGCCTCGAAATGCCGGTCAGCGCTTCAGTCGAAATGCCGGTCTCGAAACGATCGGCGAAGGCCGGCTTCAGCGCCAGCGTCGGGATGATGGAGATCAGGTTGGCGTTGCCGCAGCGCTCGCCGATGCCGTTCAGCGTGCCCTGGATCTGGCGCACGCCGGCCTCGACGGCGGCCAGCGAATTGGCCACCGCCTGCCCCGTGTCGTCGTGGGCGTGGATGCCGAGATGGTCGCCCGGAATGCCGCCGGCGATCACCGTCTCGACAATGGCGCGCACTTCCGACGGCTGCGTGCCGCCATTGGTGTCGCACAGCACCACCCAGCACGCGCCGGCATCGTAGGCGGTTCTCGCGCAGGCCAGGGCGTAAGACGGATTGGCCTTGAAGCCGTCGAAGAAATGCTCGCAGTCGACCATGGCTTCCTTGCCGGCGGCGACCGCCGTCTCGACCGAGACCTTGATCGAGTCGAGGTTTTCCTCGTTGGTGCAGGCGAGCGCGACGCGCACATGATAGTCCCAGCTCTTGGCGACGAAGCAGATGGCGTCCGACTTCGACTGCACGAGCGCCGCCAGCCCCGGATCGTTGGAGGCCGAGACACCTGCCCGCTTGGTCATGCCGAAAGCGACGAATTTTGCCTTGGCCGTGCGGTTCTCCTGGAAGAAGGCGGTGTCGGTCGGGTTGGCGCCGGGATAGCCGCCCTCGACATAGTCGATGCCGAACTCGTCCAGCAATTTGGCGATGGCGATCTTGTCCTCGACGGAAAAGTCGATACCCGGCGTCTGCTGGCCGTCGCGAAGGGTGGTGTCGAAGAGGTAGAGGCGTTGCTTTGTCATCGTTCTGTGGGCGCTTGAACACCCCCCTCTGCCCTGCCGGGCATCTCCCCCTCAAGGGGGGAGATCAGCAGTTCGAATGCCGCGCCACAACCTGCAGCGTTGAAAATTTGCGAAAGCCGCGACGAAGGCCAATCTCCCCCCTTGAGGGGGAGATGTCCGGCAGGACAGAGGGGGGTGCTGCGGGCTGTCATTTTTTCCCCGCAAACCCATCTGTCGCCCGGATCAGCCGGTCCAGGATCCCTGGTTCCGAATAGGCATGGCCGGCGCCCTCGATGAGGTGGAAATCCGCCTTCGGCCAGGCCTTGTGCAGCGCCCAGGCGTAGCGCGCCGGGCACGGCATGTCGTAACGGCCGTGAACGATGGTGCCAGGGATGTCCTTCAGCTTCCAAGCGTCGCGCAGCAACTGCCCCTCCTCGAGCCAGCCGGCATGGACGAAATAGTGATTCTCGATGCGGGCGAAGGCGACGGCAAAGTCGTCCTCGCCGAACTTGCCGCTGGTTTCAGGCTCCGGCAAGAGCGTGATCGTCTCGCCCTCCCACAGGCTCCAGGCGAGGGCTGCCTCGACCTGTGCCTTGCGGTCGCTGCCCACCAGCCGCTTGCGGTAGGCGGCCATCATGTCGTCGCGCTCCGCTTCCGGGATCGGCGCCAGGAAGCGCTCCCACTTGTCGGGGAACATCTCGGAGACGCCGAACTGATAGTACCATTCGAGCTCGGCGCGGGTCAGCGTGTAGATGCCGCGCACGACGAGTTCGCTCACCCGCTCAGGATGCGTTTCGGCATAGGCGAGCGCCAGGGTCGAGCCCCAGGAGCCGCCGAAGACCAGCCATTTGTCGAAGCCCGCCATCTCGCGCAGCCGCTCGATGTCGGCGACCAGATGCCAGGTGGTGTTGGCCTCGAGCGAAGCGTTGGGCGTCGACTTCCCGCAGCCGCGCTGGTCGAACAGGATGACGTCGTAGAGCTTCGGATCGAACAGCCGCCGGTGTTTCGGCGAGATGGTGCCCCCCGGACCGCCGTGCAGGAACACGGCGGGCTTGGCGTCCCTGGTGCCGGAGCGCTCCCAATAGACCCTATGACCGTCGCCGACATCGAGCATACCGGTCTCGAACGGCTCGATCTCGGGATAGAGCGTACGCAAGCCACCACTCATGACTGTCATAGTTTCAAGCCCTGCTGCGGCCAGTTGGCCGTCTCGTGATCGGGATGCTGGAAGGAGATGATCTGCTCCTGCCGTCGATAGAAGTCGGGGTCGTCGAGGACCGGCGCCTCGAATATCTTTTCCACCCAGGGCAAGCGGACGGCGTAGTTGACCTGGATCAGCGGCGCGAGGTCCGAGCGGTCGTCGAAGGCGCCGATGGCGATCTCCAGCGCGCCGGGCTGGCGATAGGTCAGCGGCGTGCCGCAGCGGCGGCAGAAGCCGCGATCGATGTTGACCGAGGACTGGAAATAGCTCGGCTCCTCGTGGGTCCATTCGACGCCGTCCTTCGGCACCGTCACCAGCGCTCCGAAGAAATTGCCGAACTGTTTCTGGCACATGCGGCAATGGCAGATCGACGGGCGCCCTAGCTTGCCGTTGATGCGGAAGCGCACGGCGCCGCATTGGCAGCCGCCGGTTCGAACTTGATCGGTCATGGTCTTTCCTCCGGCGGCCATTGGTCGGTGTCGTGGTCGGGGTGCTGATAGGAGACGAGCTCCGCCAGATAAGGCGCCGAGCCGATGTCGGCCATTGTCTCCTCACCCGGCAATTGCGGGACGGAATCGACGTAAGGCAACTTCGCCTCGGTGCCCCACTGGATGGTGGGCGCGATGCCGGCCGGATCGTCGAAGGTGGCAATCGCCAGCGCCATGCCGTCGGGCGCCTCGAAGGTCAGCGGTGTGCCGCACTCCGCGCAGAAGCCGCGCCATGCTGCGCTGGAAGAACGAAAGCGCTTGGGCTCGCCGCGCGTCCATTCGACCTTGGCGCCGCGCACCGAGACCAGCGGCAGATAGAAATTGCCGCTCGCCTTCTGGCACATGCGGCAATGGCAGATCGAGGCATCGCCCAGCGCGCCCTCGACGCGGAAGCGCACCGCGCCGCACTGGCAGCCGCCTGTGTAGACTGGCCGGTTGTCGAGGCTCATGGCTGATCACTCCGGATCATGGCAGACCGCCTCTACATTGTTGCCGTCGGGATCGAAGACGAAGGCGCCGTAGTAGTTCGGATGATAATGTGGGCGGAGCCCCGGTCCGCCATTGTCCCTGCCGCCGGCGGCAAGGGCCGCGGCATGGAAGGCATCGACCTCGGCGCGGCTGCGCGCGGTGAAGGCCACATGCTGGTGATCCTTCGGCTTGTCCTTGCCCGAGCTCAGCCAGAACACCGGCCGGTCGCGGCCATAACCGCCGACCTTGGCGCCGCCGGTGTATTCTGTGGGCACCATGTAAAGCAGCGAAGCGCCGAGCGGCGCCATCGCCTTGTCGTAAAAGGCCTTCGAGGCGTCGAAATCGGAAACGGTGATGCCGAGATGGTCGATCATAAAACTGCCTCCCTTGCTGGTTCGCGTGCCGGCCTATCGGCGCCGGCGAGGCCAGCCTCGATCACGATGTGCTGGCAGACATTGTCGATATCGCGGATGACGTCGTCGTTCCAGAAGCGCAGGATGGTCCAGCCGAGCGCTTCAAGCCTGGCTGTTCTTGCTGCGTCAGATGCGGAAACTTCATGTGAAGCGTGTTGGGAGCCATCCAGCTCAACGATCAGCTTTTTGGTTGGACATGCAAAATCGACGATGTAGCCAGCTATCGGCATCTGACGGCGGAACGCCAGCCCCATGAGTCGGTGTACGCGTATTGCATTCCAAAGCTTGAGTTCGGCATCTGTCATCTGCTTGCGCATCTTGCGCGCATTGCCGCGATTGATGGGAGATACGCGATAATGGGTCATCGCGAGGCACCCCCCTCTGTCCTGCCGGACATCTCCCCCTCAAGGGGGGAGATCAGATGTCGCCACTGCTTTCGCCAATCACCCACCTCGCAAGACGAACGCCGTCGGCGGAGCTGCCAATCTCCCCCCTTGAGGGGGAGATGCCCGGCAGGGCAGAGGGGGGTGCTTGGCGCCACCCTCACCGCTTCACCTCCCAGGTGGTGATACGCTCGCCGGTGACAGGATCCTTGCCGTCTTTCAGCTGCACGCCTTGCGCCAGAAGCTCGTCGCGAATGCGATCGGCCTCAGGCCAGTTCTTCTCGGCGATCAGCGCCAGACGTTTGGCGATGGCCTTGGCGATGGCCGCCTCGTCCACCTCGGCCGTGCCGACATCGAAGCCGAGGAAGGCAAGCGCGGCCTTCAGCGACGCGGCGGCGGCGTTGCCTTCCGCGGCCTCGCTGGCAAGCAGCGTCAACTGCTGGAAGGCGGCATAGGTGGCGAGATCGTCGGACAGCGCCGCAACGACCTCCGTCGGCAATTGCCCGGCCGCCGGCGCGAGATCGGCCGCGCGCTTCCATTTGCGCAAGGTGTTTTCGGCCTCTTCCAGCTTGCGCACGGAGAAGTCGATCGGCTCACGGTAATGCGTCATCAGCATCGCCAGCCGCAGCACTTCGCCCGGCCATTTGCGGCCGCCAAAGGTCTCGGTCTCCAGCAGCTCATGGATCGAGTAGAAATTGCCGAGGCTCTTCGACATCTTCTGGCCCTCGACCTGAAGGAAGCCGTTGTGCATCCACACGTTGGCCATCACCTCGGTGCCGTGGGCGCAGCGCGACTGGGCGATCTCGTTTTCATGGTGCGGGAAGATCAGGTCGAGGCCGCCGCCATGGATGTCGAAGACCTCGCCGAGATAGGCGGCCGACATCGCCGAGCACTCGATGTGCCAGCCGGGCCGGCCCCTGCCCCAGGGGCTTTCCCAGCCGGGCTCTTCCGGCGAGGACAGCTTCCACAAAACGAAATCGCCAGGATTCTTCTTGTGCGCGTCGACGGCGATGCGGGCGCCCGCCTGCTGCTCGTCGAGATTGCGCTTGGACAGTTCTCCGTAGTCGGGCATCGAGGCGGTGTCGAACAGTACCTCGCCCTCGGCTTCATAGGCATGGCCGCGCTCGATGAGTTGCCCGATCAGCGACAGCATGTCGGCTTTGCCGTCGGCACGGGGGGCGACGAACTCGGTGGCGCGTGGCTCGAAGGTCGGCTCGAGGCAGCCAAGGGCAGCGACATCCTTGTGATACTGGTCGGCGGTCTTTTCGGTGACGTGGCGGATCGCCTCGTTGAGCGACAGCTTTCCCGACGCGATCTGGCTGCCGAAATCACGCAGCGCCCGGGCATTTATCTTGTCGTCGACATCCGTGATGTTGCGCACATACGTAACGTGCTCCTCGCCATAGAGTTGGCGCAGCAGACGGAACAGCACGTCGAAGACGATCGCCGGCCGCGCATTGCCGATATGGGCAAAGTCGTAGACCGTCGGGCCGCAGACATACATGCGCACATTCAGCGGATCGATGGGGACGAAATCGTCCCGCGTCCGCGTCAGCGTGTTGTAGAGGCTGAGACCCTTCGATGCGTTGGACATGCGTGCCCTCCCGGTCCGTTACTGTCTTGGATGGAGCCGGCCCGCGCCGAGGCGCAGATCGAGCTCCAGCCTGCTGGCCGGGGCGTTTGTCCAATCTGGGGAAAGATGAGGCGAAAACGTCCGGACCAGCGCGAGGCTAGCCAATAATGCAAATGCCACAAATGGCGAAAAACGTTTTCATGCGCGGCTTTATCGCCCTGGCGAGTGTTGCCGTCAAGTCGCAACTTTGAGCAAACGAGTCGCCGGGTCACAGCTTATGAGACAGTGAAACATTTTATTAAACATGTCGGCACAGTGATGAAACTTTCGCCGGCTAGATCGCCAGGCGTCACGATTTGGTCGGAATCGGCCATCAAACGCGGACACAGAAATGTTACCAGGGAAGAGACCAATGCCACGAAGCAAGCAGGAACCGAGCCGAGCCAAGCAACCGGCGCTCGCCAACCAATACAGGGCTATCGGACCGGCCGCGATTGTCGCCGCCCTTCTTCACACCGCGAAGAAGAAGAAGCCGGCGCAGAAGTTCATCTCGCCGCGCGCTGCCTGAACAGGCACGCAGCCGGCGCTGGGCGCCGGCGATGAGGGCGCGAACAAGCGCCTGGAAATGAAGGCCTCCACAGTCTTCGCTAGAATAGCGTCATCTGACTGTCGTCCGCGCCGGGCTTCTGGCGCCTGACCTTCCCGGGTTGCGGCCCGACAATGCCCCGCTCCTGAATCTCCGGCCCAGTGTTGGTGACCTTGTTGACAAGGTCGGAAACCGGAATTGCCTCGAAGAAATCAGGGTGAGCCGGCCGCAACAGGTCGAGCACATCGCGCGGCTCCTGCGTGCGGCAATCCAGCCAGCGGGCGAAGTCGCGCTCCTCGATCACCACCGGCATGCGGTCGTGGATATGGGCGATGCCCGAACTGGCACGGGCGGTGAGGATGGCGCCGGTGTCCATCTCGGAGCCGCCCGGCTCGGCGTAGGTCTCGATCAGTCCGGCAAAGGCAATGAGCCCACTATGCCTGGGACGGATCCAGTAAGGCTGGCCCGCGGCACCCGCGCCGGCTTGCTGCCATTCATAGAAGCCGGAGGCCGGCACCAAAGCGCGGCGATGGCGCATGGCGGTCTTGAACGAAGCCTTCTCCGCCGCCCCTTCCGAGCGGGCATTGAACAGCAGCGGGAATTCCCGCGTGTCCTTGACCCAAGCCGGGATCAACCCCCAGCGCACCAGCATCGCCTGCCGGTCCGGCAGGTTGGAACCCGGCGCCCTTGGCGGACCCGCAAGCGCCATCAGCACCGGCTGCGTCGGTGCGATGTTGTAGCGGGCCGGAAACGCCTCCAGCTCCGCCAGGCCGAGAAAGGCGGCGGTCTGCTCCGGCGTGGCGGTAAGGGCAAAGCGTCCGCTCATGGCTTTGACTCTTCGATCGGGATCGCCGTGAAAGTGGCGATGGAACCGCAGCACTGTAACCGCTAGAGCTGTCCGGTCCATAACCTCAGCCAGCAACTGACGCGATTCGAAGCGCATGAACGAGGCTCGCAAGATCATACCGGCCGTTTCCGTCGCGATCGTGCGCGGCGACAAGGTACTTCTGGTCAAGCGGGCCCGGCCACCGTCGCAAGGGCTCTATGCCTATCCGGGCGGCAAGGTCGAGCCTGGCGAGTCGCTGGCGCAAGCGGCGGCGCGCGAGCTCGAGGAGGAAACCGGGTTGCGGGCAGATGGCTACCGCCCGCTGCGCGATATCCACATCGATGGCAGCGGTGAGAATCACGCGGTCGACTATCTGCTGACGGTGTTCGGCGCGGCTTACGCCGGCGGCGAGCCGGTGGCCAGCGACGATGCCGAGACCGCGGCGTTCTATACGCTTGCCGAGATGGTAACCATGCCGCTGGCGGGAGACGTTTTCGAGGTGGCGGAGGAATTGCTCGGGTCTCAGAAAAATACAGGAGCGTAGGGCCGCGAAAATCGCCTTGCAGGCGACAAAATGTTTCGCCACAAAGCCTTATCCTCGCCACGACAAGGTCCCGATGACCCGCGCCTCGCCTCTCCTTGCCGCATGCCTTGCCGCCAGCATGGCGCTGACGGCTTGGCCGGCGTTCCCCGCCGAGGCGCCGTTCGAACCAGGGCTGATGCGGTTGGCGGAAGTGCTGGGATCGCTTCATTTCCTGCGCAATCTCTGCGGCGAGAAGGGCGACCAGTGGCGGGTCGAAATGGAAAAGCTGCTGGCATCGGAAAACCCCGACCCTGAGCGGCGGGCCCGCTTCATCGCTTCGTTCAACCGCGGCTACCGTTCCTTCGGCGGCACCTATACGCAATGCACGGCCTCGGCTACGGAAGCCATCAGCCGCTACATGAAGGAAGGCGAGACGCTGTCGCGCGACATCGCCTCGCGCTACGGCAACTGACGGCATCCGGCCTCCCGCCCCCTCGCCACCCACAGGTTTTCAGAACCAGCGCTTGTCTATGCCGCCATCTTGGTGCAATCCTTATGTTGCACTTCTGCAACAGCGTTAACGAAACGTTACGGTGCGGATGTGAAATTAACTCAAACTGAAGGTTTTGGTGCCGCTCGCCGGCCTAATCGGCTAAGTTTGGAAACTATCGAACGCAGGCTTTTGCAACGCGACGGATTTTGTCGGGTATGACCCCAAAAATGTCGTATTTACAAACGGTTACTCAAGCCCGCGTGTGAAAGGGACAGCCCAGGCCCGGTCCGCACAAAGGATCGCCGCATGAACAGGGTGGACATCGCAATGGAACATGCCGTCAACGACATCGACGCGTTGGTCAGGGAGGAGAAGCGCCTGACCGCCGTGGAAAGCCATAGCGAGGCGTGGGCGGAAGGGCTGTCGGCCGGCATCGAGCCGGAAATCATCGCCGAGGCAGCGCTTGAAACCGCGTTTGGCGAGATGCTGCGCGCAAATGGCGAAACCTCGGCTCTTGCCCTGCTCGATCGCATGCGTGAAAAGGTGATCGCCGGCGCCTTCGAACCGGAGCGGCTGAAGCACTGAGCCCGGTTCTTTGACGGCGGCGCGCCGTTTGGGCATCATTGCATCAAAGGCACCCAACCGGCCCGAGCAGCCCGGCGGGCTTGGGCACATGGAGAGGCAGGCGGTGAATTTTTCGACCTCAGGCCAGCCGCGCGGCCTGGTTTTCAGCCTCTGGCTTGCCGCCTTCTGCGCCGCGATTCCGCTGACGCTCAGCCTCACGATCAGCCCTGCCCATGCCCTGAGCGAGATCAAACGCGAGGACCTGCCCTCGCCGGCGACACCATCGGCCGATGACGACATGGCGCCGCCCGGCAGCGCCGTGCCGATGCCCGATCCGCTCGGCACGACCCCGCCCGCCACCAGCCAGCCGGGCAACGCGCCCGAGGAGAGCCAGCCGGAAGGGCCTGCGAACGACGGCGGTACCGCCAGCCCGAACTCCGACCCGGACGCACCGCCGCCGGAAGTCGTCTACGACCTCGCCAAGCTGCCGGAACCGGTCAAGCGCATGCATGATCTGATCGTCGAGGCCTGCCGGAGCGGCGACATCGAGAAGCTCAGGCCGCTGATCGGCAAGGGCGATTCGATGACACAGCTGTCCCTGGGCGACATCGAGGGCGATCCGATCACCTTCCTCAAGGGGCTTGCCGGCGACTCGGAGGGTCAGGAAATCCTCGCCATCATGGAAGAGGTGCTGAGCGCCGGCTACGTCCATGTCGATGCCGGCACGCCGCAGGAACTCTATGTCTGGCCGTATTTCTTCGCCCTGCCGCTCGACAAGCTCGACGCCAAGCAGCGGGTCGAGCTGTTCAAGATCGTCACCGCCGGCGACTATAACGACATGAAGCAGTTCGGCGCCTACATCTTCTACCGCGTCGGCATTACGCCGGCCGGCCAGTGGATGTTTTTTGTTGCCGGAGATTGACAATCCGCACGTTTAATTTCTTCCGCATTTCACCCTAGCGGCATTGTCCATAACCTCGTCGGCATAGAAGTAGAAGTT
>NZ_RZOI01000560.1:0-4101 GCF_004022645.1 Mesorhizobium sp. M4A.F.Ca.ET.020.02.1.1
ACTAAAGGCCGAGTGAGACCTTCATCCCCAAGAACGGCGGCGGCGCCGGGGTGGGCTGACGAAATGATCGACGCCCTTAAGATTAGGCGCACTGCTTTGCGCGGCTGACTGGCCGGCGCCTTGCCCCAAAGCCCCCCGCCCAATGGGCGCCGGTCAACTCCGAAATGGGCCTCGCGAAATGCAGCGAGTGTCTATCGGCTCGCCTCCGTGCGGGGCGCAAAGAAGCAGCGAATATAGGAAAACGGCGGGGACAAGCAGATGTGATACTGGCTGTCTTCGCTCTCTATGACGCGGTTCTTGGGAATGAAGTATCGGGTCTTGGACCCCGTGCGGACATTGAAACCGCCACCAGGCAGCGGCTCGACATAGCGCGAGCTGATGACCCCGCAGTCCTTCTTGTCCTCGCAGCATTCATAGCCGGTAACCGGATCATGATAGCCGGTGTACCAGTTGTGAGCGACGGCTAGCGCGATCAACAGGACTTTCATTGTCCGCCTAGATCTAACATGGCAGCTGGGCGGCAGGCTATATCGTATATTAGCGTTCGTTTGACAAAGCCGGTGACCGCGCCAGAACCATTTGCACGGCGCGGGGAATTGGGGTTGCCGACTGGTGATGGCATTGCGGACGATCTCGCCGTCATCCGTGGTGGTGTCCACGGTCGTGGCGACGGCGGAGATTCGCAGCTTCGCCCGGCATGCTGCCCACTTCGCTCGGATCGCCAGGCACTCCCTCTCGGGAAGCCTGCTTGCATGTGGGTACCAGTTGCGCGAAGCTGCCTATGGGGGAGTGGTGTAGATTCGAGGCAGCACCACCAATGTTCACTGACTACTACGAACTTCTGGAAATCAGCCCGAACGCCAACTCGGAAACGATTGAACGGATATTTCGTTATTTTGCCATGCGCTATCATCCCGACAATCGGGATACCGGAGATGATTCACGCTTCAGCGAGATCGTGGAAGCCCACAATACGCTGAAGGATCCGGTCAAGCGCGCGCAGTACGACATCCAGTACAGGGACAATCTGGGCCTTCGCCGTGAGCTTACCGAGGAGGCCAGCAACACCAAAGGTCTTGAGCGGGATGTCGTCATCCAGGCCAAACTGCTGACGCTTCTCTATGTAAAGCGGCGCCAGGACGTCAACAATCCCGGCATTGGCGATGACGAACTCGAGCGCTTGTCAGGCTGTCCGCGAGAACATCTGGATTTTCATCTCTGGTATCTGAAGGCAAAGGGCTGGATAGCCAGGATCGAAAACGGGATGTTCGCCATCACCGTGGAAGGCATCGATCGAGCCAATTCCGAACACCGTCGTGACGCCGCGACGACCAAACTATTGGATCATATAGATTAAACGGCCCTCCTGAAGCCCATCTGTTAGTCGGCTAGCTATAACAATATTAGCGATTGCTTGTATTTAGATCGGCCCGGGGCCAAGCTTTCCGTTGGATCGATCGAGTGGGCCGGGCAGAGGCGTCCAAGGGGAGGGGCAATAAATTGTCCGAGAAAAAGGTGATCGCGGTCAAGGACTGGAACTGTGCCATGAGCGACGAACTTGGCCGCGTCGCCCTGATGATCAATCCGACCGATGGCGAGCCGATACTGGTTTTGATGACGATCTTTCAGGCTGCCAGGATGGGGCGCGAGTTGCAGTCGCCGAAACGCGTCTCGTGATGCCTTCGATATCCACAAAGCGGGCGTAGACCGGCAGTGCCAACCTTGTCGCCAGACTGGGCGGCAGCTAGAGTCGGCATTCGCAAGGGAGGCGATACATGGCACTTCACCTTTCGGCCGACACCCTGGCCCCCGCGGCGGCGAAACCCCAGAAATATCTATTCGGCCCAGTCGCCGACTTCCTCATGCTCGGCGGTAGCGCGTTTCTCATCTTGCCGGTTCTGTTTCTTGTGCCGCTCGAGTACGAAGGCCTCGTTGCCGCTACGATGGTCTTTGTGGCGTATCTGGTAAACTATCCCCACTTCGCCCACTCATATCAGATTTTCTACCGCAATTTCGGACGCAAGGTGAGCGGCGACGGATACGACAAGGGCCTGCAGATCCGCTACATCTTCGCCGGCATCGCCGTTCCCCTGATCATGAGCGCCTTCTTTGCCTATGGCGCGGCGACGGCAAACACGCGGCTGCTGGGATATGCGACCAACGCCATGTTCTTCTTCGTCGGCTGGCACTACGTCAAGCAGGGCTACGGCATGCTGATGGTGGATGCCGTGCTCAAGCGCAAATTCTTCGACGATCGGGACAAGAAGGTGCTGCTGGTCAACAGCTATGCCGTCTGGATCCTGGCCTGGCTGCAGACGAATACGGCGGTCACCGCGGGCAAATACTATGGGCTGGAATATTACACATTCGCGGCCCCGTCGTGGATCACCGACATTGCCCTGCTGGTAGCCGTAGCATCCACCGCGGCTACGGTCATGATGCTGGTCAACCGTTGGCGAAAGAACGGCGGCGGCCTGCCGTACAACGGCATCGTGGCCTATGTCGCATCACTCTACCTCTGGATCCTGATCGCAAGGATAAACCCGCTCTGGCTGCTTGTGGTGCCCGCGCTCCACTCGCTCCAGTACCTGGCGGTGGTCTGGCGCTATCAGACCAATGTCGAGCGCGACGGTCTGGATGCCGCGAGCGATCCGCAACCGAAGATCCTGTCCTTTCTCGGCCCCCTCTACAGGCTTCGTGTCCTGGGATTTATCGTCGGTGGCGGCGCGCTCGGCTATCTCGGCTTCTGGCTGATCCCGTTCGTGCTGACGGCTATGATCCCTTATGACAGGCAAGTTCTCGGCTCGTCGCTGTTCTTCTTCATCGTGCTGATCTTCATCAACGTCCATCACTACTTCCTGGACAATGTGATGTGGCGCCGCGGCAATCCGGAAGTGTCGAAATATCTATTCCGCTAGCCCAGACGGCGCCGAATGGCCGACAGTAATCTCGAGGCACCGGACCTGGCCGCGTCGGCGGCAATCACCCTGTCCATCGACCGTTCGAACTCGGCCAGCATCGACGCCAGCAATTCCGCAAGCCCGCCGGCGGGGCCGTGGATCTTCTCGAAAAGGCGGCCGTAGTTCCGCAGCGTCTCGGCGACGACGTCGGGAATGTCCTCGTACCGGCACCAGATCACATATTCATGATAGGGGATGTGTGTTCGCAGCGGCACGTCCTCGCTGACGACGAGACAGCCTTGCGAAAGCGCCGGCAGGACCCTGAACTCCTCGATCGAGTGGTGATGCCAGGTCTGGTGCGGGTTGACGATGATTTTAGCGCTTTGGTACAGCGACCGCAGCCCGGGCAGGTCGTAGACGCCCTGGACATTCCTGTAGCCCGCAAAAGCCTCCAGTCTTTCGATCAGGGAGGCGCGCCTCGGCTCCCTGGTGTTGATGATGTTGGTCAGGACGTCGATCGACCGGCCGCCTGCATTTGAATAGTCGAAGGGGATCGGAGGGCAGTAGACGATCCGCTCGCTGAAGCGCCTCGGAAACCGGCCGCTGGATTTGATGTTGACGATGTTCGGCACATTGTATTCGAGCACGACGTCCGCCGTGCGGTACTGCTTTTCGTTTGCGATCCGGACGAGATACGTCTCGTCGCCTCCGAAGATGGATGGCACGACGCCCGGAGCGCTTGAGGGTGGAACGTCACGCCCGCCAGGAAGCACCAGATTGTGTTCGTCCTGGAAGAAAATCCGCATGCCCGACCGAGGCGCCGCGCGCCTGGCGAAATAGTTCTCCACGACGGGCAGATTGGTTACGAGCCTGTGCGCGTTCAGATAGCGCATGCGGTGATTTCCAAACGGAAGCACTCGATCGTCAGTGCCACGGCGCCGGGTGGAACCATCAGGAAACCAGAGAGACATTGCCGCCGGCGTGGCGCTCCAGCCGTCCCGCGAGATCGAGCTCCAACAGCACCATCGAGACCTGGGCGGCGCCGAGACCAGTGTGACGGATCACCTCATCGACCGCCACCGGCGTCGGGCCGAGCGCCTCGAGCACGCCCGCGCGATCATCCTCGCGTGGCGGCGGCATTGCCGAGAGATCCGGCGGCTCGGCCAGCGGTGCTATTCTTGAAACACGCGCCCCTGCCAGC
>NZ_RZOI01000561.1:0-4099 GCF_004022645.1 Mesorhizobium sp. M4A.F.Ca.ET.020.02.1.1
GTCGAAGGCCTGATGTGCATTCCGCCAGCCGACGAGAACCCCGGCCCGCATTTCGCGCTGCTGGAGAAGCTCGGCAAGGAGGCTGGGGTCGCAAAGCTGTCGATGGGCATGTCCGGCGACTACGAGACGGCGATCGCCTTCGGCGCGACCAGCGTCAGGGTCGGCTCGGCGATCTTCGGCAGCCGATAACTGGGCGATGAACCTCGCCGCAAAGGCTTGCCAGATGTATATCCAGCCAAGCTAGCTAGGACGGTCTTCATGAACTGGCATCTACAGGACGCAAAAAACAATTTTTCGAAAGTGTTTCAGCGGGCGCGAACCGAAGGGCCACAGACCGTGACACTTCGCGGTGAACGGGCTGCAGTTGTCCTGTCCGTGGAGGACTACGATCGCCTTGCCGGAAAGAAGAAATCGCTTGCCGAATATCTTCTGACCGGCCCCGGGTGGGACGATGAGTTTGACGAGGAAATCACCCGTCGCCGGAATACGATGATCCGGGACATCGACCTCTGAATATACCTGCTGGATACGAACGTCGCTTCGGATACGCAGAGGCGCCTGCCGAAGCCGCCTGCGTGGGTGGCTTCGATCGATCCGGCGTCGATCAGCCTTAGCGTCATTACCCTTGGCGAGATCGAGCGAGGGATCGTCAAGCAGCGCAAGGTTGACCCTGAAAGGGCGGCCCGGCTCGATATCTGGCTGCGAGAGTTGCGAAGAGACAATGCAGACTGCATTCTTCCAATCACCGAAGAGATTGCGTTGGCAGGGGCCGCATCACGGCAGGTCGTACGCGAGGTAGCGCAGACACACTGATAGCAGCGACAGCCCTCGTCCATGACCTAATCGTGGTTACGCGCAATGTCTGACTTCGAAGACATCGGCGTTACCGTACTTAATCCCTGGGAACCACCTACTGCCTAGCGGTGGCTGCCCGACGGTTCTCTTGAGCCAGTTGCTCGCCACGCTTGCTCCAAGCTCTTGAAACGGAACGTACCGTTCCTATTTGCTCCAGCGTCATTCCCCATCTCCCTGGAGCTCCCAACATGCGCTACAATCAACTCGGAAACACCGGCCTGTTCGTCTCCGAACTTTGCCTCGGCACCATGACCTTCGGCGCCGCCGGCGAGAACGCCCAATGGGGCCTGATCGCCAGCCTCGACCAGAAAGGCGTCAACGAGATCGTCGGCCGCTCGATTGCCGCCGGCGTCAACTTCTTCGACACGGCCGATGTCTATTCCTTCGGCGCCTCCGAAAGACTGCTCGGCCAGTCGCTCCGGGATCTCGGCGTCAAGAGGTCGGACGTCATCATCGCCACCAAGGTGCATGGCGTCATGGGCGAGGGCCCGAACCAGCGCGGCTCCTCGCGCGGCCACATCATGGATTCGGTCGAGGCCAGCCTCGAACGGCTGCAGCTCGATCACATCGACCTCTACCAGCTGCACGGCACCGACACGGTGAGCCCGATCGACGAGACGCTGCGGGCGCTCGACGATCTAGTGTCCAGCGGCAAGGTGCGTTACGTCGGCGTCTCGAACTGGCAGGCCTGGCGCATCGCCAAGGCGCTGGGCATTGCCGAGCGCAAGGGCCTTGCCCGCTTCGAGACCGTGCAGTCCTACTATTCGATCGCCGGCCGCGACCTCGAACGCGAGATCGTGCCGCTGCTCAACGAGGAGAAGCTCGGCCTGATGGTCTGGTCACCGATGGCCGGCGGGCTGCTCTCCGGCAAATACGGTCCGGGCGCGCCTGGCAATGGCGAAGGCCGACGCGCCTCCTTCAACTTCCCGCCGGTCAACGAGGATCGCGCCTGGGCAGCCGTCGCTGTCATGCGCGAGATCGCCAGGAAGCACGATGTCAGCGTTGCCACCGTGGCGCTCGGCTACGTGCTGGCAAAACCCTTCGTGATGAGCGTCATCATCGGCGCCAGCCGCATGGACCAGCTCGAGCAGAACCTCGCCGCCACCGCGCTGAAGCTCGACGCCGAGGATATCGCCAGGCTGGACGAGGTCAGCACACTGCCCTCCGAATATCCTGGCTGGATGCTGGAGCGGCAGGGCGCTGGCCGGCGCCCGGCGCCGTTCGTGCCGAAGGCCTAGTTCGTCCGCTTCGTCTGAGCAGCCGCGCGTCCCTCGGGCGCGCGGCATTTTTCGTGCCCCGTTCAGAGCCGCACCGTTTCGACCAGAAAATCGAGAAAGGCACGCACCCTGGCCGGCAGGTGCTTGCCCTGGCCGACATAGACGGCGTGGGTCATTTCCTCGTCGCCGGGATTGAAATCCTCGAGCAGCGGCACCAGCCGGCCGGCGGCGATGTCGGGCTCGACATGCCAGCGCGCCAGCCGGGCGATGCCCGCGCCGGCAAGCGCCATCAGCCGCATCGCCTCGCCGTCGCTGACCTGGGCATTGCCCTTGATTGGGACGACGGTGGCAAGGCCGGCCCTGTCGGCAAACGGCCAGCCGTCGATATGGCGCGCGAAGCGGAAGCCCATGCGGTTGTGGCGGTCGAGATCGGCCGGCGTGCGCGGAGTGTCGTGCGCATCGAGGTAGGAGGGTGCTGCGACCACCACCACGCCGCTCTGCCCGAGTTTGCGCGCCACCAGCCGCGATTCGCCGAGCGGCCCGGCGCGGATGGCGACGTCGGCGCGCTCCTCCATCAGGTCGATGACATGGTCGGTCAGCACGACGTCTACCGAGATCTCGGGATAGTGCTCCAGGAAGCGCGGCAGAAGCGGGATCAGCCGGTGCTGGCCGAACGGCACATAGGAGTTGATTCTGAGCAGGCCGCGCGGCGCGGCGCCGGCCGCCGCCTCGCGCTCGGCCGCCGCCATGTCGGCCAGGATGCGCACGCCGCTGTCGTGGAAGGCGACGCCTTCCGGGGTGAGCTGCAGCCTGCGCGTCGAACGGCTGACCAGGCGGGCGCCGAGCCGCGCCTCCAGCCGCGCGATCAGCTTGCTCACCGCCGACGGCGTCATGCGCAGCGTCCGCGCCGCGGCGGAAAAGCTGCCAGCCTCGACGACACGGACAAACACCTCGATCTCGCCGGAGCGGTTTATCTCTGGTCTTGCCATTCATGAATCTATTTCACAATTAATATGCCTCGGGCAAGGCTGGTTCACAGGCGGTAGCAACCCGATCTTCTGGCCGGGACGCGGGAAAATGATGTTCCTGCTCCACCAACGGGACGACCGCCATGCCTCTTGCTCTTTATGCCCTCGCCGCCGGCGCTTTCGGCATCGGTGTCACCGAATTCGTCATCATGGGCCTGCTGCTCGAGGTCAGCGGCGACCTCGGCGTTTCGATCTCGGCCGCCGGCCAGCTGATCTCCGGCTATGCGCTGGGCGTCGTTATCGGCGCGCCGCTGCTCACCATCGCCACCGGCCGCTGGCCGCGCAAGACCGTGCTCCTGGCGCTGATGGCGATCTTCACCCTTGGCAATCTCGCCTGCGCGCTCGCTCCCGATTACTGGACGCTGATGGGCGCCCGCGTGCTCACCGCCTTTGCCCACGGCACCTTCTTCGGCGTCGGCTCGGTCGTGGCGACCGGGCTGGTCGCGCCCAACAGGAAGGCCTCGGCGATCGCGCTGATGTTCACCGGGCTGACCATCGCCAATATCCTCGGCGTCCCGTTCGGCACATGGCTCGGCCAGGCCTTCGGCTGGCGCGCCACCTTCTGGGCGGTGACGCTGGTTGGCATCGCGGCCTTCGCGGTCATCTTGGCCCTGGTGCCGCGCGAGCAGCCAGAGCCCCAGAAGAGCAATCTGCGCGCCGATCTCGCGGTGCTCGGCCGCGCACCCGTCCTGCTCGGCTTCGCCACCACCGTGCTTGGCTATGCCGGCGTCTTTGCCGTCTTCACCTACATCGCTCCGATGCTGACCGAAATCAGCGGCTTTCCGGAAGCGGCGGTGTCGCCGATCCTGCTCGTCTTCGGCGGCGGCCTCATCGCCGGCAACCTGATCGGCGGCAAGGCAGCCGATCGCTGGCTGGTGCCGTCCGTGCTCGGCAGCCTGATTGTGCTGGCGCTGGTGCTTGGCCTGATGACTCTTGGCCTGCGGAGCCAGGTGCTGGGCGGTCCTCTTTGCCGGCCTGCTCGGCGCCGCCGCCTTCGCC
>NZ_RZOI01000562.1:0-4096 GCF_004022645.1 Mesorhizobium sp. M4A.F.Ca.ET.020.02.1.1
GCGAAAGCGTGACCGAGAGATCGGCGCGCGCGGCGAGCTTTCCCGCCAGTTGCCGGGCTTCGGTGGTGCCGCCAAGGATCAGGATGCGGTGGGTCATCATGCCTGCTAAGGGTCCGCGCGGCGCCAAGCTCACGCCAAAATGGCTAACGGTCGTCGGCATCGGCGAGGACGGTGTAGCGGGTCTCGGCGACGAGGCCAAGCAGCACCTAGCGCAAGCCGAATTCATCTTCGGCGGCAAGCGACACCTCGCGCTCGTCGCAGCCCTGGCCAGGGGCGAGGCCCGCCAATGGCCGACGCCGTTCGACGCCGAGATGCGCGACGTGCTGGCGCTGGCCGGGAAGAATGTCTGCGTGCTCGCTTCCGGCGACCCGTTCTTCCACGGCGTCGGTGTCACGCTGGCGCGCAAGGTGAAACCCAAGCAAATGCGGGTGCTGCCGGCGCCTTCATCGCTTTCGTTAGCGGCATCCCGGCTGGGCTGGGCGCTGCAGGATGTCGAGGCGATCTCGCTCCACGGCCACGCGATCGACCTTATCCGCCCCCTCCTCCACCCTGGCGCGCGCATCCTTGCGCTGACATCCGACGGCGATGCGCCGGCAGCGATCGCCGGGCTGCTCGACGAACTCGGCTTCGGTCCCTCGCGGTTGACGGTCCTTGAAGCGCTCGGCGGACCGGATGAAGCACGCCGAAGCGCACGCGCCGACGGCTTCGATCTCAAGAACATCAGTCCGCTCAACGTACTGGCGCTGGAAGTTGAATCGACGCCGGATGCCCGCATCCTGCCGCTGACGTCGGGCCTTGCCGACCACCTGTTCGAGCATGACGGCCAGATCACCAAGCGCGAGGTCCGCGCCATGACGCTGTCGGCACTCGGGCCCCGACGCGGCGAGCTGCTGTGGGATGTCGGCGCGGGCTCGGGCTCGGTCGGCATCGAATGGATGCTCGCTCACCCCTCGCTGCGCGCCATCGCCATCGAGGCCGACAAGGAGCGCGCTGCCCGCATCCGCCGTAACGCCTCGCATTGCGGCGTGCCCGGTCTTGTCGTGATCGAGGGCCCGGCGCCCAGGGCTTTCGCCAAGCTGGAAACGCCCGACGCCATCTTTATCGGCGGCGGCGGCAGCGACGCCGGCGTGCTGGAGAAGGCGATCAAGGCACTGCGCCCCGGCGGCCGGCTTGTCGCCAACGCGGTGACGCTGGAGATGGAGACGCTGCTTCTCGACCAACACACCAAGCGCGGCGGCGATCTCACCCGCATCGCCATCTCGCGAGCCTCGCCCGTCGGCTCGATGCAGGCCTGGCGGCCGGCCATGCCGGTCACCCAATGGAGCTGGGTGAAGCCATGATGGTCGCGGGCATCGGCAGCCGGAAAGGCGTGACAGCGAGCGACGTGCGCGCCGCCGTCGAGACCGCCTTGGAAGCGCATGGATTGGCAGTGACGGCGCTTTCCGCCCTGGCGACCGGTGAAATCAAACGCGATGAGGAAGCGATCTTCCTCGCCGGCAGCGACCTCGCTTTGCCTGTGATCGTCGTCTCGAACGATGCGATGCAAGCCGCATCGTCCGGCGTGCTCAGCCACTCCGTTCTCTCGCAGTCGAAGGCCGGCTCGCCGTCGGTTTCGGAAGCCTCCGCGCTTGCCGCGGCCGGAAAGGGCGCGAAACTGCTCGGGCCGCGCACGGTGCTCGGTCCTGTCACCTGCGCCATCGCACTTGCCGGAGATGCCGCATGACCATTCATTTCATCGGCGCCGGCCCCGGTGCGGCCGACCTCATCACTCTGCGCGGCAGCCGACTGCTGGCGAGTTGCCCGGTCTGCCTCTATGCCGGCTCGATCGTTGCGCCCGAACTGCTCGAACATTGCGCGCCCGGCACCAAACTGATCGACACGGCGCCGATGTCGCTCGACGAGATCGAGGCCGAATACGTTGCCGCCCACACCGCCGGCATGGATGTCGCGCGCCTGCATTCCGGTGACCTGTCGGTGTGGAGCGCGGTGGCCGAGCAGATCCGCCGGCTGGAAAAGCACAACATCCCCTACACGCTGACGCCGGGCGTGCCTTCCTTCGCCGCCGCGGCGGCGGCCCTTCGCCGCGAGCTCACCATTCCCGAACTCGCGCAAAGCCTGGTGCTGACCCGTGTCTCCGGCCGTGCCTCGAAGATGCCGCCCGGCGAGACGCTGGCCGGCTTCGGCCGCACCGGCGCGACGCTTGCCATCCATCTCGCCATCCACGCCATCGACCGTGTCGTCGCCGAGCTGACGCCGCTTTACGGCGCCGACTGCCCGGTGGCGGTTGTCTTTCGTGCCTCCTGGCCGGACGAGCGTCTGTTGACCGGCACGCTGGCCACCATCGAGGCGAAGCTGGCGGAAAACCCGATTGAGCGCACGGCGATCATCTTCATCGGCAGCGCGCTCGGCGCCCAGGATTTCGGCGAAAGCTCACTTTACGACGCCCACTACCAGCGGCGTTTTCGCGGACGGGACGGATTGTGAACGGCAGCACCAACAGAAACGGACATGCCACGGTGGAGCAGGCGCTGGCGCGGCTGAAGTTCAAGCCGCGAGAGCTGGAACCCGGCCACGTTTGGCTGGCCGGCGCGGGCCCCGGCGATCCCGGCTGCCTGACGCTCGAAGTGCTGGCCGCTCTCGGCCAATGCGACGCGCTGGTCTACGATGCGCTGGTCTCGCCCGATGTCGTCGCGGTCGCCGCAAGCGCGGAGCTTTTCTATGCCGGTAAACGCGGTGGCCAGCCGTCGATGAAGCAGGACGATATCACAGCTTTGCTGGTGCGGCTGGCGCGCGAGGGACGTCGCGTCGTCCGTCTCAAGGGCGGTGACCCCTATATCTTCGGGCGCGGCGGCGAAGAGGCGCTGGCGCTGGCGCGCGAAGCTATTCCGTTTCGTGTGTTGTCCGGCCTGACCTCGGGCCTGAGCGCGCTCGCCGCCACCGGCATTCCCGCCACCATGCGCGGCATCAACAAGGCGGTCATCCTGGCCACCGGCCATGCCGCCGGCACCGATGACGATCTCGACTGGGCCGCGATTGCCCGCACCGGCCAGCCGGTGGTCGTCTATATGGGAATGGCCAATCTGCCTCAGATCGCCGCTTCATTATTGGAAGGCGGGCTGGCGCCGTCGACGCCGGCCGCGGTGATCGTTTCCGCGACCACGCCGCAGGAGCGGGCCGTTGTCGCCACGCTCGCCACCATTGCCGAAGAGGCCGCGGCCGCCGGCCTGGCTTCGCCGGCGCTGATCGTCGTCGGCGGTATCGTCGCCATGCGCGCGGCACTGGCGGGCGAGACATGACGGCACGCGCCATCATCATCGGCGCGCCGCGCTCCGGTTCGGGCAAGACCAGCGTCACCATCGGCATCCTGCGCGCGCTCGCCAGGCGCGGCTTGAAGGTGCGTGGCGCCAAATCCGGGCCCGATTACATCGATCCGGGCTTCCACACCGCCGCCACCGGCCTCTCCGGCGTCAACCTCGACAGCTGGGCAATGCCGCCTTCCCTGCTCAATGCGCTGGCCGGGCAAGCGGCTGACGATGCCGACTTCGTCGTCCTCGAAAGCGCCATGGGCCTGTTCGACGGCATTCCCGCCCCAGAAGGCCGCACGGGTTCGGCCGCCGACCTTGCGCGGCTCTACGGCCTGCCGGTGCTGCTCGTGCTCGATGTGTCCGGCCAGTCGACCACGGCGGCCGCCGTTGCCAAGGGTTTTGCAACCTACGACGCGGGCGTGCGCATGGCCGGCGTCGTCCTTAACCGGCTCGGCAGCGAGCGCCACCGGCGGCTGTCCGGCGATGCCATCGAGGCGATCGGCCTGCCGGTCGTCGGCGCCATCCTGCGCGATCCCACGCTCAACCTGCCGGAGCGCCATCTCGGCCTCGTCCAGGCCGGCGAATACCAGAACCTGATGGCGCATCTCGACCGGCTGGCCGACATGGCCGAGAAGTCGCTCGATCTCGACGCCATCATGGCGCTGGCCACGCCGCTGGTGCCCGCGGCTGGCGATTTCGGCGACGCGCTGCCGCCACCTGGACAGCGCATTGCGCTGGCGGAGGACGCCGCCTTCACCTTCGTCTACCCGCACGTCGCCGCCCACTGGCAC
>NZ_RZOI01000563.1:0-4083 GCF_004022645.1 Mesorhizobium sp. M4A.F.Ca.ET.020.02.1.1
TTGGCAGCCTTACCGATATCACCCAGCGCAAGGAGGCCGAAGCGCGGCTCATCGTCTCGGCGGCGATGCTGGCCGACGAAAAGGAACGGCTGAGGGTGACGCTGCAGTCGATCGGCGACGCCGTCATCTGCACGGATGCCGCCAACCGCGTCACCTTCATGAATCCCATCGCCGAAAAGCTGACCGGCGTCGCGGCGGGCGACGGTCTCGGCAAGACGCTCGGTCATGTCTACTGGGCCGTCGACGAGGAAACGGGACAGCGGATCGGCGTGGCGCGACCCCCGGCCGGCAGCCCTGGCCCGGCGGACCACAACAGCCGCGCGGTGCTGATCCGGCGCGACGACACTCGCTGCAGCATCCGGCAGGTCGTGTCGCCGATCATCAACGAGCGAGCCGAGTTCTGCGGGCTGGTCATCGTGTTCCAGGATTTCACCGATGCGCGCGCCCTGCAGCGCCAACTCGCCCATGCTGCCGCGCATGACGCACTCACCGGCCTTGCCAACCGGTCGAGTTTCATCCACGCCATGGAGGACCTTGCCGATCAAAGCGGCAAGACCGGGGCGACGGCGTCCGCCGGAGACGGCGAGCATCAGTTCATGTTCATCGACCTCGACCATTTCAAGCAGGTCAACGACACGGGCGGCCACGCCGCCGGCGATGCCCTGCTGAAGCAAGTCGCCAATGCCATCCGTGGCGTGCTCGGCCCGGGAGACCTTGTCGCCCGCCTCGGCGGCGACGAATTCGCGGTCATCCTGAAATCGGGCTCCGCGGCTGGCGCCAGAATCGCGGCGTGTTCCATCATCGACGCGATCCGCGGCCTGAATTTCACCTGGGACGGCCGGGCGCATTCGATCGGCGCCAGCATCGGGCTGGCCCCGATCCGCGCCGGCTGCGGCGAGGTTGACGAGATCATCGCACGGGCCGACGCGGCCTGCTATGCGGCCAAGGCGGCCGGACGAGGCTGTGTTTCCACGGCGCCGGACGAGGACGCCGAAGGCGAACAGGCGCAAGCGGCCAAGCCGCTGGCGGCGGCGTCCTGAAAGCCGGGATCAGCGCGTCGGAACCGGATGCTCGCCGCGGTAGTCGTAGAAGCCGCGGCCGGTCTTGCGGCCGAGCCAGCCGGCCTCGACATATTTCACCAGCAGTGGGCAAGGGCGGTATTTCGAATCCGACAGGCCCTCATGCAGCACCTGCATGATCGACAGGCACGTATCCAGGCCGATGAAGTCCGCCAGCTGCAGCGGTCCCATCGGGTGGTTGGCGCCGAGCTTCATGGCGGTGTCGATCGCATCGACCGTGCCGACGCCCTCATAGAGCGTGTAGATTGCCTCGTTGATCATCGGCAACAGGATGCGATTGACGATGAAGGCGGGGAAATCCTCGGAGACGGTGATCGTCTTGTCGAGGTGCCTCACATAGGTCTTGGCGGCCTCGAAGGTTTGGTCCTCGGTGGCGATGCCGCGCACCAGCTCGACCAGCTTCATCACCGGAACCGGGTTCATGAAATGTATGCCGATGAACCGCTCTGGCCGATCGGTCTGCGCCGCAAGCCGTGTGATCGAGATCGACGAGGTGTTGGTTGCCAGGATCGCCTCGGGGTTTAACTGCGGGCAGAGCTGGGCATAAATCTTGCGCTTGACCGTCTCGTCCTCGGTGGCCGCCTCGATCACCAGATCGGCGCCGGCGAGATCGGCCATCGCGGACGCAGCCGAAATGCGTCCCATCGCCTCGTTGCGGGCCTTCTCCTCCAGTTTGCCGGAGCCCACCTGGCGCGCCATGTTGCCGCTGATCGTGGCGATGCCCTTCTCGATGCGCTCGGGCGAAATGTCGTAGATGAGCACCTTGTAGCCGGAAAGCGCAGAGACATGGGCGATGCCGCCGCCCATCTGGCCCGCGCCCACGATGCCGATCGTCTCGATCTTGCTCATTACACCGATCCCGTCGAAAAGGCCTTGGTGGCCGCTTTTTGTGCGGTGCAAACTAAAAGGGCGGGGCGACTTCGTCTACCCCGCCCTTCACAATTTAATACGCTTCGGCAGAGAGCGTCAAAGCGCCTTTTGCAGTTCCGGCAGGATGACGAAGAGATCGCCGACGAGGCCGTAGTCGGCGACCTGGAAGATCGGCGCCTCCTCGTCCTTGTTGATGGCGACGATGACTTTGGAATCCTTCATGCCGGCGAGGTGCTGGATGGCACCGGAAATACCGACGGCGATGTAGAGATCAGGGGCGACCACCTTGCCGGTCTGGCCGACCTGCCAGTCGTTCGGCGCATAGCCGGCATCGACCGCGGCGCGTGAAGCGCCGACGGCGGCGCCGAGCTTGTCGGCGACGGGCAGGATGACCTCCTGGAACTTCTCCGAGGAGCCGAGCGCGCGGCCGCCGGAAATGATGATCTTGGCCGAGGTCAGCTCCGGACGGTCGGTCTCGGAGAGCTTGTTCTCGACGAAGGAGGAGAGACCGGGATTAGCCGCGGCGCTAACCGTCTCGACGGCGGCCGAGCCGCCCTCGGGTGCTCCTTGGAAGGAAGCGGTGCGCACCGTGATCACCTTCTTGGCGTCGGTAGCCTGCACGGTCTGGATGGCGTTGCCGGCATAGATCGGACGCTTGAAGGTGTCGGGCGAGACCACCTCGATGATCTCGGACACCTGCGCGACGTCGAGCAGGGCAGCCACGCGAGGCGCGACGTTCTTGCCCGTCGAGGTGGCCGGAGCGATAATGGTATCGTAGGCGCCAGCCAGCGACACAACCAGTGCCGCGGTCGGCTCGGCGAGGCGCTCAGCAAGCTCGTCGGCCTCGGCGAGCAGCACCTTGTTCACGCCCTTCAGCTTCGAAGCGGCGTCCGCCGCGCCCTTGGCGCCCTTGCCGGCCACCAGCACATGCACGTCCGAACCGATCTGAAGCGCCGCCGACAGCGCCTTGGCGGTCTGGTCGGAAAGGGTTGCGTTGTCGTGTTCGGCGATGAGGAGAATAGCCATTTTCGTGTTCCTTTCCCGATCGCTTACAGCACGCCGGCTTCGTTCTTGAGCTTCTCGACCAGCTCGGCGACGCTCTTGACCTTTACGCCCGCCTTGCGGCCGCCCGGCTCCTCGGTCTTGATCACCTTGAGGCGCGGCTTGACGTCGGCGCCGTAGTCGGCTGGGCTTTTCTCGTCCAGCGGCTTCTTCTTGGCCTTCATGATGTTGGGCAGCGAGGCGTAGCGCGGCTGGTTGAGGCGAAGGTCGGCGGTGACGATCGCCGGCATCTTCAGCTCCACCGTCTGCAGGCCGCCATCGACCTCGCGCGTCACCTTGGCATGATCGCCGGCGAGTTCCACCTTGGAGGCGAAGGTGCCCTGAGCCCAGCCCAGCAGCGCCGCCAGCATCTGGCCGGTCTGGTTGCTGTCATCGTCGATCGCCTGCTTGCCGAGGATGACAAGGCCGGGCTGCTCGGCCTCGACCACGCCCTTCAGCACCTTGGCGACGCCGAGCGGCTCGGTCTGCTCGTCGGTCTTGACCAGGATAGCGCGGTCGGCACCCATGGCGAGCGCGGTGCGCAGCGTTTCCTGCGCCTGCTGCGGGCCGATCGAGACGACGATGATCTCTTCCGCCTTGCCGGCTTCCTTCAGCCGGATCGCTTCCTCCACCGCGATCTCGTCGAACGGGTTCATTGCCATCTTGACGTTGGCGAGCTCGACCGCCGAACCGTCCGACTTGACCCGCACCTTAACATTGGCATCCACAACCCGCTTCACGGGCACAAGGATCTTCATTTTCCTGTCACCTCTTTCAAGATTTTGGGCGCGCTATAGCAGCGCGCGCCGGGTCAGAGTTGTCGAAAGCCGACATTCCAGACGGAATTCTGGACTTCATCCGCCGTTGCGGTGGCGTTTCCGTAGTGGCGGGAATCGGGCTCGTCAATATCCGCGACGCACTCAAATCGGTTCAGTCCTGGCTTGAAGCGGCTCCTCGACCCCACTGTGGCGCGGGCTGCGCTGCAGCTGGAGCGCTGGCGGCTGGTTCGGCCGGGACGCGCGCCTGCTCGACGTCTGGCGCAGGTTCGGGTTCCCCGTCCGCGCCGGCCAGCAGCGGCACGCCGCGGTTGCGC
>NZ_RZOI01000564.1:0-4081 GCF_004022645.1 Mesorhizobium sp. M4A.F.Ca.ET.020.02.1.1
GACAAACGCCGCTGTAACCGCCGTAAGGGCGGTGATGAGAGGCGCCGCCGTCCAAGCCCCGAGCACTAGCAGCGTGGCGTTCATTGGCCCGCCCACGAAATCCACAACGGGTTTGATCGCGTTTAGAAACGAAGTGACGCCCTCGGCCATGCCGGCCATTTTCTGCCGCAGTTCCGACGCCGGATTCATGAGGTCGCGAAGCACCTTCGCGAACGCCTGCACCCATTCCGTGATTGACTGCCGGACAAGCCCGGCGTTGGCGTCAAACCATTTCGTGGTCGACTCAATGACTTCATTAAGGACGGGCAAAAGCTGGACCCCGAGGAAGAGCTTTAGGCCTTCGAAACGAAGCAACAAACTATCAAGGTTGTCGCCGAAGGCATCGGCCGCCTTCGTTGCCCTGTCACTTAGGATGATGCCGAGCCTGCGTGCCTCTTCGCGCATGTTTCGAAGGCCGGCGGAACCATCGGTCAGCATCTTGACCAAGTCGACGCCGGACTTGCCGAACAGCTTGAACGCCAGGGCGTTGCGCCGAAGCGGGTCTTTGATCTTCGCCAGCGCCGTGAAGGTGTCATCAAGCACGGCCTCCGTCGACCGCATCTTGCCCTTGGTATCCTTCAACGGCACGCCGAGGGCGCGGAAGCTTTGCGCCATCTGCTTATTGCCCTTGACGGCTTCCGAGGCGTTGATTCCGAGCTTCTGAATTCCCTTGGTGAGGGACTCCGATTCTATGCCGCTCATTTTGGCGGCGAACCGGTACTCCTGTAGGGCCTCGACCCCGATGCCGAGCTTGAATGAGGCTTCGCCTATCTCGCTGCCGAGGTCCGACGCGCTCTTCGCCAGGGCGAACGCGCCTGCCACCGCACCCGAGGCGCCGAGGCCGAGAAGAGCCACGAAGGAAGACAGCCGCGCGGTCGTCCGGGTCAAGCCGTTCCCGAGGCCGACAAGGCTCTTCCCGAGGCGGTTGACGGATGCGCCGATGCGGTCAAAGCCTAGCCGCGTGCCGAGCGCGGAGAGGCGCGCCGATATCCGCTTGAGCGGCCCGGTGATACGGTCGATCAGCGATAGCTTTACGGTGGCTTCCGCCGTGGGCTTTCCGCTCATTGCGCGCCCCGATCATTAGCTGCCGGCCTGCGCACCAATAGGATGTCAAAACCAAGCGTCTGCGCCAGGGCGACAAGACAGCCGAGGCTCGGTTGCCGGACGCCCTGGCGCCAGGCGTACAGGGAGTTCATGCAGACACCGGACTTTTCTTCCATGATGACGATCGGCATACCGATGCGCTCCCGCTCCGCCTTTAGAGCCGCCATCGCGGTGCGCTGGTCACTCAAATCGTATTCGTTGGTCATTGTGCGTGCTCCAACGTCTCAGCAAGCCAGCGCTTCGCGGGGTAACCCCACAATTCCAGTGCCTTGATAGCTTTCGGGATATTCACTCGCCCGTCCGCATCGCACGGCAGGGACTGTTCAAACCTCGCGACAAATTCCGCTGGCGACCGCCCAAGCTGGACCGCGAATTGACGAATGGTGGGGCGCTTAGGATTTACGGGCGGGCGCATTGATTCAATCTCCAAAAGCGGGGTGGCTCGTTAGCGAGGCGAGCCACCCCGAGACGAACCGGGGTAGGGACCCGGTCGCCGAACCGCTGGTGAAGGTTGGCACCAACGGCATTCTGATTACTTCTCCAGGGGGCGTTGCAACGCGGCCTTCCACAGATCGCGGCGATGACCGGATTCATTAGGCGCCGCCCCTTCGGATTGCATCGCGGGCTGGCGGAGCGCCGCTTTCCACAAGTCCCGTCGATACACGGCGGCGCTTTCGGCCTTGGTCTTCGCCTCGACTCTTCCGCCCGCTGTCCAGGTTCGGCCGTCCCAAGTCGGGGCGTTGCTCATGATCGCGGCCTTCATGGCGGATAGGCTCATCGGCTTTGCGTCCGGATTGGTCATCTTGCTTTCTTTCTCAACGGCGCAGAGCGTCGCGCCAGATGGCGGCGTCCACGGCGCGTTTCTGTTCGATTGCGGCGTCATCAATCGGGTTTTGGAGGAACGCCGTTGGGATGTAGTCTTTGGACCGCATCGGCGCGCGTTGGGGCTTCAGGTGCCTCATGGCCGCCGAAGAGCGCTTGCGTTTCTTTCGCGGGGGCTGCTCGCTTTGCGTCGCCTCGCCCCTCAACGCCGAAGTGAGCGCTGCCAGTATTGAATTTTTGACCATCACAGTTCCTCCGCGAGAATGAATTCCATGGAGGCGTCAACGCGTCGGGCTACTTTGATCCCGGCTTCCTCGGCGGCTCGGCAAAGCCGCTCTTCATCGCGCTCGGCATCGCGAATGCCGGCGTCGATTCGGGCGAGTTCTTCGGCCCGTTCTTCCGCGCTGTAGACTCGCCCGAGGCCCGCGACTTCCTTGTCGGCGAATACCGTCAAGGCTTCAGTGATGTCTTCGCGAAAGCCAAGGAGAAGCATCATGCCGAGTGGCTTCGCGGTGAAGACTTCGGCAAGCCTCGGATCAGTTACGGCGCCACTGTTGTGGGGCGTCACCAAAGCGCTTGGCTCGAACAGCGCCCGCGCTTCGGCCTCGGCTTCGACGCCATGAATTCGAACACCTTCTCCGACGCCAAGGACCAGGAGCTTTCCTACAAATTCGGCTCGCTGTCGCATGCCGATGCCGGCACGCGCCGCCAGGCGGTCGAGCACAATCTCGAATGCATCGAGATCGGCAAGACGCTTGGCTCGAAGGCGCTGACGGTGTGGATCGGCGATGGTTCGAACTTCCCCGGCCAGGTCAATTTCGCCAGAGCCTTCGAGCACTATCTCGATGCCATGAAGGAGATATACGCCGGACTGCCGGACGACTGGCGACTGTTCACCGAGCACAAGATGTACGAGCCGGCCTTCTATTCGACGGTCGTGCAGGACTGGGGCACCAACTACCTCATCGCGAAAGAACTCGGCGACAAGGCTTACTGCCTGGTCGACCTCGGCCACCATGCGCCGAACGTCAACATCGAGATGATCGTATCGCGGCTGATCCAGTTCAAAAAGCTCGGCGGCTTCCACTTCAACGATTCCAAATATGGCGACGACGACCTCGATGCCGGCTCGATCGACCCCTACCGGCTGTTCCTGGTCTTCAACGAGCTGGTCGACGCCGAGCTGTCCGGAGCAGAGGGGTTCAATCCCGCGCACATGCTGGACCAGAGCCACAACGTCACCGACCCGATCGAAAGCCTGATGCTGTCGGCGGTCGAGGTGCAGCGCGCCTATGCGCAGGCGCTGCTGGTCGACCGCAAGGCGCTGCAGGGTTTTCAGGAAGAGAACGACGCGCTGATGGCGACGCAGACGCTGAAAGCCGCCTACCGCATCGACGTCGAGCCGATCCTCGCCATGGCGCGGCTGAGGACCGGTGGCGCCGTCGATCCGGTCGCCGCCTATCGGGCCGCCGGCTACCGGGCGAAGGTCGCGGCCGAACGGCCGGCTGTCGCCGGCGGCGGTGGTGGGATTGTTTGAGGCCAAGTCGGCGATTGCTCAAGGCAATTTTTCGATAATCGTCACTGTCGGCGCTGCCCCTCATCCGCCTGCCGGCACCTTCTTCCCGTGAAAGGGGAGAAGAGCGCTGGCCGCGACCTCGGCGTCTGCTCTGCCAGCTTGGCGATTGGCGAAGCCACCGACGAGAGCGCCCCTTCTCCCCGTCACTATACGGGGAGAAGTGCCCGGCAGGGCGATGAGGGGCAGCGCTGACCTCGGCCATTTCCTATCCTTCGGACAAAGACCGCAGCGGAGGCGGGGTAAGCGGGCCGTTTCGATTATTCAATTGTTATTGGACTATCGCGCTCCAAGGGTCTTTCCTAGGCGTCCCCCACGCCCCGGAGTCCCCGCCATGCATCTCACCGCCGGACGCTGATCGCCGTCAGCCTTTCGCTCACCTTCGCCTTCACGCCATCGGCCGCCGTCTTCGCCGTTCGCTGACATCAGGGGTCACAGATGGCTCTCATGGCGCCGAAGCTCGTCTGGACAGCTGCGAGACTTGGGAGCAAGTTTGTCAGGCCGAAGGGTGATCAGCCGAGGAGCGCGACGATGTTCAGGAAG
>NZ_RZOI01000565.1:0-4072 GCF_004022645.1 Mesorhizobium sp. M4A.F.Ca.ET.020.02.1.1
CACTCCGAATCGTAGTCCTTGCCGTCACGCATCGAGCGGATCAGCGACATCACATGCCGGTAGCGGTCCGGGTAATGACGCAACAACCAGTCCTTGAAGATCGGCGCCACCTCCAGCGGCAGCCGCAAAATGACATAGCCGGCCTCGCGCGCGCCGGCGGCGCGTGCCGAATCGAGGATGCGCTCCATCTCCGGATCGGTGAGACCGGGGATGATCGGCGCGACCATGACGGAGGCGGGAATGCCGGCGTCGGACAGCTGCCTGATCGCTTCCAGCCGCTTGGTCGGCGTCGACGCGCGCGGCTCCATCGTGCGCGCCAGCATGCGGTCGAGCGTCGTCACCGACAGCGCCACCTTGGCGAGCCCGCGCTCCGCCATGCGCGACAGGATGTCGATGTCGCGCGTCACCAGCGCCGATTTGGTGACGATGCCGACCGGGTGGCCGCGCGCTTCCAGCACTTCGAGGATCTCGCGCATGATCCGGTATTGTTTCTCGATCGGCTGGTACGGATCGGTGTTAGTGCCGATGGCGATGGTGCGCGGCTGGTAGCCGGGCTTAGACAGCTCCTTGTCGAGCATGCGCGCCGCATCCGGCTTGGCAAACAGCTTGGATTCGAAATCGAGCCCCGGCGACAGGCCCATGAACGCATGCGTCGGCCTGGCGAAGCAGTAGACGCAGCCGTGCTCGCAGCCGCGATAGGGGTTGATCGAGCGGTCGAAGGAGATGTCGGGCGACTCGTTGCGCGTAATAATAGTGCGCGGCCTCTCGACTTGCACCTCGGTCTTGAACGGCGGCAGGTCCTCCAGCGAATTCCAGCCATCGTCGAACACATGCCGGCTGACCGGCTCGAAGCGGCCGGACGGATTGATGCCGGCGGAACGACCGCGATTGCGGTCGGACCGCACGCGCATGCCGCTCTGCTCGATCATCGCATTCGCCATCTCGGCTCTCCCAGCCCCGAAGGCTGCAATGTCGGCACGCACGATCTGTTCCATTTTCGCCCTCTCCCAAGGACTGTCAGCAGGCTGTCGAATCGCTCTGTTCATGAAACTATTCCTATTTTCTTGATGAGAACAAAGCAAGAACTTTTTATGCCACATGCAAGAACTGGCGCTGCGCGCGGCTTTCCGCTATTCGGCTGGCAATGCTCAGCGTTCTCATTGAAACCCTGAATGACGAAGAGGGCCTTGCCCGCACGCTTGCCTCGCTGATCGGCGGCGCGGTCGAAGGCGTGGTGCGCGACGTCGTCGTCTGCGATACCGGCTCGACCGACCAGACGCACCGCGTTGCCGACCATGCCGGCTGCCACTATGTCACAGGCGGCATTTCCGTCGGTATCCGGCAGGCCAAGGGCGATTGGCTGCTGTTGCTGGAGCCCGGCGCGCGGCTGTCGGACGGCTGGATCGACGAGGTCGTGGCCCACATGGCGAGGCACACAATGCCGGCGCGCTTTTCCCGCGCGCGCGGCAGCCGCGCGCCATTCCTGGCCAGGGTCTTCTCCGGCAACAGGGCGCTGGCCGAGGGGCTGGTCATCAGCAAGCGCCAGGCCACGGCGCTTTCGAAAAGCGCCCGCAGCGCCGAGGCCATCGCGCGCGGCCTGGCGACGAAGAGGCTCGACGCCGAGATCTGGGTCGCGCCGCCGAAGTGATCCTTCTCGCCGTTTTTGGGAGGAGAAGGCGCCGGCAGCGGAGAAGGGGTTGTGTAGGAAATTCACCGCAACCCCTTTATTGTGCATTGCACAAAATATGAGGCGGGGCTAACCTCCTTTCGATGCGGGACAAGCGGGTTTGGGCAATGCCGGAGCTGGTGAGCAGCCGATGTTTCGTCGGATAATGCTCATATCTGAGGACCTCGATGAACCTTTCGACATCGGACAAATCCGGCGCTGTCAGCCTCGAGGCAATCGCCCGCAACGGCAGCTTGTTTCGTCGCATCGCGGTACGCATCCCGACCTACCTGACGGATCTGCGCGAGAACCCGGCCTGGCTGCCGATGTTCATGCTGGCGCGCACCATGCCGGGGCGGAGGATGCACTGGCTGGGCGCCAAGCCCGCCGGCCGGGCGCCAAATGGCGGGGATACGATGTTCAGCGGTATCGACCTCGACGCGGCGATCGAGGCGCTTCGCTCCGACGGACTGTTTTCCGGCCTGGTCCTGCCGCAGGCGATCCATGAGGAGATCGCCAGCTTTGCCGACAACACGCCTTGCTTCGGCAATTTCGACCGCCGCCTCGAATTCATGCCTTCCGACCATGCCGAAGCCGAGAAGCGTTTCGGCCGCTCCTTGCTCAGCGGCCACTATTTCGAGCGCATCCTCTCCTGCAAGGCAGCACTGGCCATCCAGAACGACCCGCTCTTGTCCGGCATCGCCCAGCGCTATCTCGGCGGCCAGGCGAAACTGATCACGACGCGCGTCTGGTGGAGCTTTCCGACCGGCCAGGCTTCCGACGCCGACAAGAACCTCGCCTCGCTCGGCAAGTACCATTTCGACCTCGACGACTGGCGGATGCTGAAATTCTTCTTCTATCTGAAGCCCTGCGACGCTGGCACCGGCCCGCATGTCTATGTGCGCGGCAGCCACAAACGCCGCAGCCTCAAGCACCAGCTGACGCTGCTTGTCGGCCATCCGGCGAATGAGGTGCTGAAGGTTTACGGCGACGACAGCCCGGTCACGCTCACGGGAGAAGCAGGTCTCGGCTTCGTCGAGGATCCGTTCGGCTTCCATATGGGCACGGTTCCGACGCGCACGCGGCGGCTGATGATGGAAGTGGGCTTCGGCGTCTCGCGCCCTTCGCGCCGGCGCTTCCACGGCGAGCCGGTGATACGCTGAACGCTCGACGGGGACAGCCGGCTATCCGGCCTTGCCGCCGCGCTTCAGATGCTCGTCCAGGCGCGGCATGATCTCGACGAAGTTGCAGGGCATGTGGCGATAGTCGAGCTGCGCCCTGATGATGCCGTCCCAGGCATCCTTGCAGGCGCCGGGCGAGCCCGGCAGCACGAAGACGAAGGTGGCGTTGAGGACGCCGCCGGTCGCCCGGCTCTGGATCGTCGAGGTGCCGATCTTGTCGTAGGAGATGCGGTGGAACACTTCGGAAAAGCCGTCCATGCGCTTTTCGAAGATCGGCTCCAGCGCTTCCGGCGTCACGTCGCGGCCGGTGAAGCCGGTGCCTCCGGTGGTGATGACGACATCGACGCCTTCGTTCTTCGACCAGCCGAGCACCTTGTCGCGGATCTTTTCCCGGTCGTCGGTGACGATGTCGCGGGCGGCGAGGATATGGCCGGCCTCCGCGATACGGTCAGCCAGCGTCTGGCCCGACTTGTCCTCGGCAAGGCTGCGCGTGTCGGAAACGGTGAGTACCGCGATGCGCACGGGGATGAACGGGCGGCTTTCGTCGATCCGGGCCATTCAAGCCTCCATGCTTCGCGTTGCGGCGACGAACCAGTCAGGATGCCGGTGCCTTATGTCGAGTGCCGCGCGCTTGGCGACATTGCCCGTCTCGAACAGGCCGAAGCAAGTCGCGCCCGAGCCCGACAGGCGGGCAAAGCCGGCGTCGGCTTTCCTCAGCGCCCTGAGCGCTTCACCGATCACGGGCTGGATGGTCCGAGCGGCAGGCTCGAGGTCGTTGCGCGTCGCGTCCAGCCAGCTGCGGATCGAGTGAAAATCAAGCTTGCTGGGCAACGGCGGCAACGCTTCGTTGTCGCGCCTCGCCAACGCCTTGAAAACCTCTGGCGTGGACACCGCGACGCCGGGATTGACCAGCACCAGGGCGAGCGCGGGAAAGCTCGGAACGGCCGACAACTCGTCGCCGACGCCGCGCGCGATCAGCGGCCTGGCCGCCAGGCACATCGGTAGGTCGGCGCCGAGCGACAGGCCGATCCGCGCCAGGTCGGCGTTGCCGATGTCGAGCCGCCATGTCCGGGCAAGCCCGCGCAGCACGGCAGCCGCATCGCTGGAGCCGCCGCCGACGCCCGAGGCGACCGGCAGGTTCTTTTCCAATGTTATCGCGACAGGTGGCGTCGCAAGCGATCCCGCTTCCCGGCGCAGCGCCTCGCGCGCCCTCACCACCAGATTG
>NZ_RZOI01000566.1:0-4061 GCF_004022645.1 Mesorhizobium sp. M4A.F.Ca.ET.020.02.1.1
ATTGAGCGGTGGTGACAAAGGCTTTTTCGCTGAGGTGAAGGGTGGCGGGAAGCCGGGCCTGCCGCAACACCCCGGACGCAGGCACGCCGAGACGTTCCACGGCGTGCCAGAATGCGCGTGGCACCTTGCATTTGTCAGCCGGTATTCCGCTCATGCTCTTTCCTTCACCGCATCTGGCTTAGGATCAGGCGGTCGAACATGCGATCGCCCAACCATCTCCGGATGCCGATCATCATTTTCGCGTACTTGCCGGCGGCGTACCGCGTCCGCGGCCTGGCCGACCTGACGGCCGTCGAGACCACATCGGCGATGACGCGCGGATCGCTGCCGCGGCCATGGCCGTAGCTCGCTTTCGTCGTCTTCGCCACAACCTGGGCCACCTTCGCATAGGCGCCAGCCCCTGATCGCTTCAGCAGTCCGGCCGCGACGACATCGCCAAATGCGGTTTCGATCAGGCCAGGCTCGACAACCACGACCTTGATGCCGAAGGGTGCGAGTTCGAGCCGCAGGCTATCCGACCAGCCCTCCAGCGCATGCTTCGTCGCGTGATACCAGGCGCCGAGCAGGGTATAGATCTTGCCGCCCATCGAGGTGATGTTGACGATCGTGCCGGCCTTCTTCTTGCGCATGGCCGGCAGCAGAAGTTGCGTCAGCCGGGCCGGACCAAAGACGTTGACCTCGAACTGATAGCGCGCTTCGTCGAGTCCGATATCCTCGACCGGCCCGTAGAGACCGAACCCCGCATTGTTCACGAGCACGTCGACACTGTCGACTTCGGCGAGGACGCTGGCGACAGCCGCGTCGATCTCCGCGCCTTTCGAAATGTCCATGCGCAACGGGCGTGCCCCGAGCGCCGCGAGGTCTTCCATCCTGTCGATCTGGCGCGCGGCCACATAGACCTGAAAGCCGTCCTGAATCAGGCGCTTGGCGATTTCCTTGCCCATGCCGGAGGATGCGCCGGTCACGAGCGCTGTCTTTTTCTGTCTGTCAAACATGATTGCCTCTCATCTTGCTTGAGCCCAATCTAGGGTCGAGCAGAGGTGCCATTCACTGACAGGCCGCGCCAGCACAGTAGCAGATTACGCCAAACTTGCCGCGCCTCTCGCGCGGCAGCATTCTTTCACGTCGTGGAATTCGCAGCGACGAAAGACGGACGCTTCGCTTCGAGCGCCGTAAAGCGCTTCAGGAAAGCCGTCTGCGCCCAGGTCACCGAACGTGGCGTGAAGTCGAAGCACTCGATGGAAAAACCGCGTGGCCGGCCGAAATACTCGGTCGCTTCCGCCGTGGAGAAGCCAGCAAGCAGCGTCGCTTCGTAGTAGGCGGCGATCTGGTCGGCCCGCTTGATCTCCTTGCGCAAGGCGGCACCGAGGTCCGCCGGCAGCGAAAAACGCAGATGGATGGCGCGCTGCAGGCGCAACTCACAATCCTTGTAGGAGCCGCCCATGACCGACTTGAACGGCGAGATCATGTCGCCGATGACGTATTCCGGCGCATCGTGCAGCAGCGCCGCCAGCCGCGCGTCGGCAGAGGCCGCCGGCACCAGTTCGCAAAATAGCGCCTCCACCAGCAGCGAATGCTGCGCGACCGAAAAGGCGTGCTCGCCGCTGGTTTGGCCGTTCCAGCGCGCCACACGGGCAAGCCCATGCGCGATGTCGGCGATTTCGATGTCGAGCGGCGAGGGGTCAAGCAGGTCGAGGCGCCGGCCTGACAGCATGCGCTGCCAGGCGCGCGGCGGCGCCCCGGCGCGATCGGCGGCCATCAGGCCTCCTCCACGCCGGCGGCGTCCTGCGGAAAGCCGAATTTGGCGAAAGGCGGGATGGCGAGCGAAACTGTGACTCCGTCGGCCATGATCGGCTGACCGGCGTCGAGCGCCGCCTTGACCCGGTCGATGCGGGCAATCGCAAGGCCGGTCGCGCCGGCGGTCGAGCCAAGCGTTCCGACAGGCCGGCCGGCGACCGTCAGTTCCGTGCCTGGACCGGGCAGGGGGACTTGCGCGGAAGCGATCAGAACACGCCGCCTGGCAGTGCCGCGATGCTGCATGCGCGAGACCACTTCCTGGCCGACATAGCAGCCCTTCCTGAAGCCGACGCCGCCGGTCTCGTCGAGCAGCACATCATGCGGGAAGGCGTCGCCGAGGGGATAGTCGGTTCCACTTTCGGCAATGCCGTTAGCGATGCGCAGCGCCTGCCACGCGGCGGCGTCGCCACCATCCGACGCGGCGCCATAGCTGCGCTGGACCGCGACGTTACGGAAGCGGGTATCGGCGTGCGTCGTTGAATCGGAATCTGAGGCGGTTGAATCTTCGTTCCACTTGACGGTAACAAGCACCTGATCCTGCTTGGCAATCTCGGCCTTGGCTCTTAGCCGGTACAGCATCAGCCGGCGCACGAAATCGTCGGCGACATCGGCTCGGCATTCGAGCAGGAAGCCATTCTCGTCGGTGCGCGAGATGAGGAAGTCGAACAGGATCTTGCCCTGCGGGGTCAACAGCGCGCCGGGCTTCGCTTCGCCGGGATTGAGCGCGTCGAGGTCGGTGGTGAGAATGTTCTGCAGGAAATGCTCGGCGTCCGGGCCTGACACGGAAATGAGGGCGCGGTCTTTCAGCAGGGCAAAGGGCATGGATGGAAATTGAGCCTGATCTTGCAAAACGGTCAGCCTTTACGTAAGCCCCTGACACTCCCCCCGCAAGAGACCGAAACGCCCATGGCCACCACCTACGACCTCATCCTGACAGGCGGCACGGTGGTCAACCATGACGGCGAGGGTTTTCGCGACGTCGGCGTGCGGGCGGGGCGCATCGCCGCGATAGGCGATCTCGGCCAGGCTTCCGCCGGCGAGACGATCGACTGCAAGGGCCTGCATATCCTGCCCGGCGTCGTCGACAGCCAGGTGCATTTCCGCGAGCCGGGATTGGAACATAAGGAGGATCTGGAGACCGGTTCACGCGCGGCCGTGCTGGGCGGCGTCACCGCTGTCTTCGAGATGCCCAACACCAACCCGCTGACCACCAGCGAGGCCGCCCTTGCCGACAAGGTGCGGCGCGCCACGGGCCGCATGCATTGCGATTTCGCTTTCTGGATCGGCGGCACCCGCGACAATGCCGAAGACGTCGCCGAACTCGAACGGCTTCCGGGCGCGGCCGGCATCAAGGTGTTCATGGGTTCGTCTACCGGCGACCTGCTGGTCGAGGACGACGAAGGCGTCGCCTCGATCCTGCGCAACACACGCCGCCGTTCCGCTTTCCATTCGGAGGACGAATTCCGGCTGCGGGAGCGGCTGGGCGAAAGGATCGAGGGTGACCCTTCCTCGCATCCGGTCTGGCGCGACGAGATCGCCGCATTGCGCTGCACCGAGCGGCTGGTGCGCATTGCCAGGCAGACGCGCGCGCGCATCCACGTCCTGCATATCTCGACCGCGGAAGAGATCCTCTTCCTCGAACAGCACAAGGATGTCGCGACCTGCGAGGCGACGCCGCACCATCTGACGCTCGCCGCCGATGATTACGCCCGGCTGGGCACGCTGATCCAGATGAACCCGCCGGTGCGCGCCGCGCGCCATCGCGACGGCGTCTGGCACGGCATCTCGCAAGGCATCGTCGACGTTCTGGGCTCGGACCACGCTCCGCACACGCTCGCCGAGAAGGCAAAGCCCTATCCGGCCTCGCCATCCGGCATGACCGGTGTGCAGACGCTGGTGCCGATCATGCTCGACCACGTCAATGCCGGAAGGCTGACCCTGCAGCGCTTCGTCGACCTTTCCAGCCACGGTCCGCAGCGCATTTTCGGCATGGCGCGCAAGGGCCGCATCGCCGCCGGCTACGACGCCGACTTCACGGTCATCGATCTCAAGCGCCGCGAGACCATCACCAACGCGCAGGCCGGCTCGAAGGCCGGCTGGACGCCCTATGACGGCAAACAGGTCACCGGCTGGCCGGTCGGCACCATCGTGCGCGGTAGACGCGTCATGTGGGAAGGCGAGATCGTTACGCCTGGACAGGGCAGGGCGGTGGAGTTCTCCGAGGCGCTGGCGAGGTAGCTATTCCGCCACATTGGATTTTCCGC
>NZ_RZOI01000567.1:0-4054 GCF_004022645.1 Mesorhizobium sp. M4A.F.Ca.ET.020.02.1.1
GCCGACGAATGACGCAGGCATTCCCTCACCGCTCTCCGACTCGGCGCGTTTCTTGATCAGGGCAATGACGTCCGTTGCGAATTGATCGGCCATTCTGTTTCCTGTCTTTCTTTCCCGCGTTTCGACCCGGACCCGCGGCTCAGTTCCTGAGGCGCGCCGCGTCGCGAAAGCCATCACGCTTGTGCGACTGACAAAGCCCAATGCTCATAAAGCCGGATCAGGTCCGGCCGGTGTGTGGCGTAGGTGCAGTATGACGATGTGAGCCGCTACACCGTGCGCGTCGTAGCCGATTGCGCGGGCTTCCGGTCTCGCGCCGGCCCAACTGCGGCCGCTTTCGAATGGCTTTGCGTGGAAGGTTCCCAGTCTGTCCATAGGCTCGGAAGAAGTCGGACAGTTGACATGGCCGGTCAGTTGCAACTCCCTTTCCCAGCACTCCACTGCCCGGTAGAGCGCATGAAAGTTCTCCTTTCGGGCAGTTTTTAAGACGCTCGCCACGCCATGAGGCAGTGGGGCATCGGTGTGCGTCAGGTGCTTCTGCCCATGCAGGATTCCACAACATTGATGAAATCGTTTGTTTCGATGAAAGGCATCCACACTTTGGATAGTTGACCACGCGTTTCAAAGATCGTGAACTACATCTCGTCGTTGTGCTCGACGCACTTCCGACAAGTAACCTCACGGGCGCGGCATGCAGGATCCGAGCCCAGCCGGTCATGAGTGCGGCCTTGCCGGGTCGGGCGATAGGCAGTCATGCCCTTCCTGCGGGTCAAGCACTCCGAAAAAACATTTCCCCCATAAATGCTAGATCTTCCGCTGCCTTTTCGCGTCACAGGCCGTCAAACGTCCGGCCGTTCACAACAGTGATCCGGCAAGTGTTTGGCTGCGCGAGACGATGCTGCAGGGAGTCGTCCTGCATGGCACTTCGCTATGATGCTGCGGTGCCGTCTAACGGCGCCTCGTGTTTGAACACACTGAACGGCCACCGCGATCAAAATCGATGGTTCGAGGACCGTTGATCATCACCCCGCCAGCCTCGATCTTGTTTGCCGCCACGAGAGCGACACAGAGACTGCTGGTGAAGATGCCCGCCTGCCCGCTATGTTCGGGATGGTTGACCATCCCGGATGGACCCATCGAGGGTGTCAAGGCGAGCATGAGCACAGGCGCGAACAGTTCACGGGCAGGCGCGACGGTGGCCGCAAAGCAACGTCGCGCCAGCATGCGATCTCAGCAGGATCGGCACCATCCTGTCAGGGAGCAATGCGAGTGGCTGGCTTAGCCGCTGCGACGCTGCCCGGCATCGATGACGAGGACCTGGCGCCGTGCGAGGAGCAAGAGTAGACGGATAGTATGCGCGGGAGTGGCGACCGACCACCTTGTTTCTAAGGCAGACTGAAAGCGGCTCTTACCGGGCGGCTACGCTGTTTCAGAGACTGGGGCGTCGTGCACATCCAGCCGATACTCTTTGTTGCGGATTGCGAACCGATTGCATTGCCGCAGTTACTGGCATCATGTTAACGCGTCGGACGGCGACATTGGCGAGCACGGTTTTGTGGCCGCAGTTGACAAAGCCCATAAGTTCTAGATGCTGCGTGCTAGAATAGATGTTTGAAATCGCAGGGAGTTTCTGATGTCCAACCTTAAGGAAACTGAGGCAACCCAGGCAGCAGGCGAGGTGCCCGTGAAGGAACAGACACCCGATACAAAGGCGCCGAAGACGCGGAAGCGGACCGCGCAGCGCGCAGGTGCTATACGAACCAGAGCCGCCAGCTCGGCTCTTCAGGCGTCTTCATCTAAAGCGATCGCTTCGCCTACAGTCCGGGCAGCGCGGAGAAATTACTCTGAGAACGAGCGTGCCCAGAAGCTCGGCGAGATCGAGAAGCAGATCGGACGGGGAGAGAGTATCAAGGCAGCCGTTCAGAACGCTGGAATATCGGAACAGACGTACTATCACTGGAAAAGGGCTGCTGGGCAGACAACACAGAGCGATGAGCTCAAGGATCTTGTGAAGCTTGAAGAAGAGAACGCCCGTCTGAAGAAGCTCCTCGCTGACCGGCTCCGGAAAGAAAACGCCGAGCTCAGGAAAAAGCTCGGGCTTGCTTGAGCCCTTTGCCGCCATAGGCAAAAAGCCCGAGGGGCGGCTGACCTGAGCTCCAAGGTGACCTTCCTTTCTTCCTGTGACACAGCGAACAGCGTCGCGCCCAGCAGCCGATACTGGCGCAACGAGCTGTTTCGACCTGAGACCGGGCAGCCGGCAACTGAAGACGTTCTTGACGAACGCGCCCAGCCGCTCCCGCCGCCAGTGGTGATCGAGCTGGACGTCGCCGGCAAGGTGCGGCTGCGGATTCCACTGACCACGCCGCCAACACTGGCAGCGGCGATGGTGAAGGCGCGGGGCGTTTCATGATCCCGGTCCCGAGCCAGGTGCGGATCTGGTTGGCGGTGGGCCGGACCGATATGCGTCGCGGAATGCAGCGTCTCGCTCTGCAGGTTCAGGAGACATTGGGCCGGGATCCGCATTTATGCGTCGGGCGAGATTATGTGGCGGAGCCGCCCTGACCCCTTCGGACCGGCCAAACCCAGCTTGCCTCCGCCACATAAACATTCAGATGGAGTTCAGCAGTTGCAGAACGGAGTCATTTGGTCGGAAACGCACGCCGTGATCGCCGGTGACGCCCGCCTTCTCGAGTCCATTGCGCATCATCTCTACATCCGCTGTGGCATAGCGGTGGGTCGTGGCGACCCGTGCATGCCCGAGCCAGGCTTGGATCGTCAAAAGGTCCACGCCGGACTGGAGAAGCTTCATGGCGAGGGAGTGCCGGAAGATGTGCGGCGATATGGGCTTGTCGGCCAAAGCCGGTCTGGTAGGCCCGGCGCTCGTTGCGGGCGCCGAGGAATATCGGTCGCGGCTCGTGATGGGCGATCCCGCGCTCGCTCAACAAGGATGTCAGCGCCCGCAGCCGGGTCCTTAGCAATGGGGACGACGCGGTCTCTACGCCCTTTGCCGCGCAGCAGCACTTGTGGGTGCGGCCGCTCCAACTGAAGGTCGTTTGCGTTGACGCCGGTGGCTTCGGAGGCCGGGCGCCGGTTCGTGCCAAGAAAGAGCAGAAAGGCTCGGTCGCGCCGACCACGGGGCGTCTTTGGATCTGGCGCCGCGATGAGGGTGTCCACTTCGGCCGTGGTGAGGTGGTACGTCACGTCAATGTGCGTCCGTTTAATGGGAATCGTCAGCACGCGTTGGGCGACGCCGAAGGATGCCGGGTCGGCGGCAGCGACGTGGCGGAAGAAAGATCGGATCGCGGCCAAGCGGGCGTTGCGCGTGGTGACGGAATTGTTCCGCTTCTCCTCGAGTTCGTCGAGAAAAGCGAGAACGAGATCTCGATCAGCTCTTCGAGCGCCAACGCCCCCGGCTTCTTCCGCAATCGGGCGGCGGCAAAGAGGATCAGCATGCGCAAGGCATCGCGATAGCTGGCCACGGTCGCGGGAGTCGCATTGCGCTGCTTCGTCAGGCGCCGGCGGAAATAGGACTCCAGGAGCGGCGCTAGGAGTAGGTGTTAACTCATGCTGCTCCTTGAGCGCGCCGCCATCGAGTGCCACCTCGGCTTGATCAATCAGATCAACGAGGCGTTGACGGTGGTCGAGGCGGATATCGCGGTGGTGCCCACTAGGATCCGACAATCCGTCGCCTGATGACGTTGCCTCCGTCACCGTGGGTGCGAACGTTGCCGCGGCAATCGGCAACATTCGGCGCTTCAGCGATCCACAGAGGCTTGTCGCCTACCTTGGCTTCTTCCGAGCGTGCGGCAGTCGGTGAGGGACCGGCCTATCATGGCCGCATCACGAAGCACGTCTCCTGAATCGAAACCTCTATCCGATCGACGAACGCCTCAAGTCTCGCAGGCGAGCAAGGCCGGGCGGGTCCGGGCGGGTCCAGATGTAGCAGGTATCCTAATCATCGCCGAGCGTGTTTAGCTTGGGTCGCGCAGAAAGGTGGATGGCGTGAGCGCGCTGAGATGGATCGCCATTTGGACTAAACGACGGGACGGCTGACTGG
>NZ_RZOI01000568.1:0-4044 GCF_004022645.1 Mesorhizobium sp. M4A.F.Ca.ET.020.02.1.1
TCACTGTCGATGCGGGCGCCGGTCGCGCCTTTCGTGCTGGCAAGCCTCGGCCGCTCGGCAGCACTTGCCGGCATCATCCTGCTGTTGCTTGTACCGGTGGGCGTAGGCGCGGGCATCATTGCGGGTCTAAACCAGGGCCGCCTGATCGACCGGCTGATCGTGCTTGCCGGCGTCTCCTTCGGCATCGTTCCCGATTTCGTATCCGGCCTGTTGCTGCTCATGGTCTTCGGCCTGTGGCTGAGCTGGTTCCCGATCACCGGCGCCGCGCCGGACGGCGCCGGCTTCTGGACAAGCGGCTACTATCTCATCCTGCCGGCTTTGCCGTTGGTGCTGAACCTCACCGGCTATCTGGCGCGCATGACGCGGGCCGGCGTGGTCGAGGCCCTGGCCGCCGACTACACGCGCACGGCGACGCTGAAAGGCCTTGACCGTTCGCAGGTCATTGTCCGCCACGTCTTGCCCAATGCGCTGACGCCGACCATCGCGGTGCTCGCGACCCAGAGCGGCTATATGCTCGGCGGTCTCGTGGTGATCGAAGCCCTGTTCGGCATCCAGGGCCTCGGCAATCTCGTGCTCAACGCTGCCAAGTCACGCGACTTTCCCATGCTTGAGGCCGGCGTGCTGGTCATGGCGACGATCTTCGTCCTGTCGGCCGCGGCAGGCGATCTCGTTCAGGCGCTGCTCGATCCGCGGCAGCGGCGGCGGGCGTCGCTATGATGGACCTGCTGGAGTTTCCGGCGCCGGCGCGCGCATCTTTTTTCCCGCGGGTCGTCAGCCGGTTAAGCCGTGCCGTTCGCGGCCTGCCGCCGTCCGTCGTTGTCGGATCGCTGATCCTGCTGTTCTGGATCGCCTGCGCCCTGTTCGGCGACCGGCTCGTGCCGTTCGATCCCTACGCCGAGGATTTCCTCGCGACGTTGACGCCGCCGGACGTGACGCACTGGTTCGGCACCGACCAGCTCGGCCGCGACGTCTTTTCCCGCATCATCGTCGGATCGCGCGACATCCTGCTGGTGGCGCCGTTGGCGACATTGGGCGGCGTCGCCGCGGGCACGATCATCGGTCTGGTGCTCGGCTATTTCGATGGCCTGGTCGATGCCATAGGCGCCAGGCTGCTCGACACGCTGATGGCCTTTCCCTTCATCGTGCTCGTCACCATGACACTGGTTGCGCTCGGACCCTCGAACCTCACGGTCATTTTGGTGATCGCCATCGCCTATGCGCCGCTGGTGGCAAGAACCGTGCGCGCCGCGGTGCGCGAGCAGCGCGAACGCGAATATGTCAGCGCCGCTCGCCTGGGCGGCGAGAACGCGTTCGCCATCATGGCGCTGGAGATCCTGCCCAACATCCGCGAGACGACCCTGATCGAACTCGTCACCCGGCTGGGGTACGCTTTCTTTTCGATCGCGACGTTGAGCTTTCTCGGCCTCGGCATCCAGCCGCCCTCGGCGGATTGGGGCCTTGCGATCGCCGATGGCTATGGCTTCCTCACCGGCGGCAAATGGTGGGTGGTGGTCTTCAACTCGGGCGCGATCGTCTCGCTGGTGATGGCCACCAACCTGATCGCGCAAGGGGTAGGTGCCTTCGAGAACAATCGGCGTTAGCGTTGCTGCGCCGGTCGATCGGCGCGGAGTCGTGCCCAGACTGCAATATGCCTAGGACACGACCCTGCCTACCGAATGCTTCATACAAGCTTGTCGCCAAGGGCAAGCCAAAATCGTCGGCGTCATTGCACAGCCAGAAAGCTGCTGACCATCCTCAACGCCATCACCCGGGATCAAAAACCATGGCAGGGCGCTTGTCTTTCAAGGCAGTCGCTCTGGCCTGCCGGCCATCGGGTTCAATCCGAACCCAGCAATTGCTTGCTGAGCTTTGCGCACTGGACGCGAATGTCGGGGATGGCGTCGATTTCGAAGAAAGTGCCGCGCGTCAGCGGTCCAATCGCGAGGATCTTGGATGACACCGTGCCGTCGGCCGCGACCAACTCGCAATTGGCGGTGACGTCGAGGCCGAGGTGAAGCGGGTCGGGCCGCGCCAGGCCGCGCTCGACCAGCGAGCGCACGACGCCGTTCGACGTCTTCGAAATATCGCGGGCGATGCCCATGCAGTCATAGATACGGGCGACTTCGAGCGTTTCGAGCGCCTGCGTGCCGCGCTGTTGGATCCGAACGGTGAACTCCAGCTCGATCTCCACGACCCGGCCGGCGACGAGGCGGATGCGGCCCGAGCGGACCGCTTCGGTGACGCGCGCATAGACCTCTGGCGCTATGCGGTGGCGGTGAATGTCCCACCAGGCTTTGGTGTGCTCGACAAAGCGGCGCTTGGCCGAAGACGGCCAGTTCTGCCAGATCTTCTGGTTGAAAGGCCTCAGGCCATCGACGACGTCGCGCCAATCGCCGCCGGCCTTCTGGTTCTCGCGGATCAGGTTGCGGAACCAGCCGACGAAATAAGAAAGCTGGGTGCCGAGCGGAATGTCGGCGACGTCGAGCTTGATCGGATTGCCCTTGCGATGCGGCGAGGGCAGCAGGCCGCGCCGCGACACAGCTATGATCTCGCCGCGATGGCCTCGCTGCTCGAGCGACAGGAAAGCGTCGACCATGCTCAAGCCCGTGCCGAGCACCAGGACAGTAGCCTCTGGGTCGAGCGCGGTGTCCGCCTCCGAACCCATGCGGATGGCGCGACCCTGGAAAGCGCCCGGCTGCTCGTCATGGCCGGTGGCCAAAACGGCAAGATGACCGACGACGCTGATGCCGTTGACCAAGGCCACCTCGACGCCCGACGGGGTCGGCGAGATCGACAGGCTCTCCTCGCGGATCAGCCGCAAGCGGCCGCTGTCGCGCTCGCGGGCCTCGAGTTCGTCGAGCAAGTCCTTCAGATAGCGGGCATAAAGGCTGCGCGGCGCGTAGAACGGGCCCTGATCCGGCTGGGCGAGACCGCGGTCCAGCACCCAGCGCGCGAAATTGGTCGGATCGTCGGCATAGGCGCTCATGCCGGAGGCGTTGACATTGAGCACATGCGCGGAAAGCAGCGTCGAATAGGCCATGCCCTGCCCGAAATGCGGACGCCTCTCGATCAGCGCGACGCGCAGATCGGGATTCGGCGATTTCAAAAGATGCGCGGCCAGCACGACGCCGCTGGCGCCGCCGCCGACAATGACGATGGAGTTGCCGCGTCCAACCATGGCTGCTGGCCGAACGTGACTTAACTCGATCGGCCTGCAGCCGTCGCCGCTGGCGGCCTCGGCTGGAGGCCGCGAACGATCGCCGGGACGGTGTTCAGAAGATCGCGCATCGTTCTCTCACTCCCAATGTTGATAAGATTACTATACTAATCGAGCTAAACACGAAGGCAGCTTTCCAATTGCCGCTACCTTTGAGGCATGGATTTGCCCAGATGAAGGGCTGCGAGAATTTTCGTTCATGGATCGCTCGTGGGAGGGCCGCATCAGCGCTAGCGTCGATGCGTCGCGAAGCGTCTCCATTCCGATACATCGGGGCGCTGCACATTTCAGAATTCTGCACCGTTGCACCCTAAAGTAACGGTCACGGCATGGATCCTCGGGTCAAGGCCGCGGACGGCGAGGCGGTGGGCCTTTCAGCCAATCTCGAACACCTGCGACGAGATCTAGCCGAGCATTCGCAACTGTCCTTTTGCGCTTCCGAACCGCCCGTGCGGGCGACACTTTTCCAATAAAGGCTCCTACGTTGGAATTATCTAACTCTACAAACCTTATAGACTTAAGCGACGATAGAACGGCAATTCACCTTCTCGGGGTTATGGAGCCTTTCAATGTCAATCCTTTCACGACGCATTCTGCTTCTGTCGTCCGCCGCGCTCGCGGGCGCCGCCCTGCTCGGCCCGGCCGCGGCGGAAGACCTAAAAATCACCATCGGCTACCAGACGGTGGTTGAGCCTTCAAAGGTGCCGCAGGCCGACGGCGATTACGAGAAAGCGACCAAGGCCGCGATCGACTGGCGGAAATTCGATTCCGGCGCCGACGTGATCGCCGCCGTCGCCTCCGGCTCGGTCGACATCGGCTATGTCCGG
>NZ_RZOI01000569.1:0-4035 GCF_004022645.1 Mesorhizobium sp. M4A.F.Ca.ET.020.02.1.1
CCAGCAGCCACACCACCGGCACCAGGGCGGCGGTGGCGACCGCGATGGCGAGGGCGACGGGCTTCCAGCCGCCCGCCTGCGCCAGCGAGGCGAGCAGCGGCAGGAATACAAGCAAGCCGGTGGCGCTGGAGGCCGACATCAGCCCCATCACCAGGCCGCGATTGGTCTTGAACCATCGATTGACGATGGTGGCGCCGAGCACGGTTGCGACCGCACCCGAGCCGATGCCGGAAAGCACGCCCCAGGTGATCAGCAGATGCCACGGCTTGGTCATCAGCAGGCTGAGCGCCGTCGAGCCCGACATCACCAGCAACGAAATTAGCAGCGTGCGGCGCAGCCCGATCCGCTCCATCAGGGCTGCCGCGAACGGCCCGGTCAGGCCATAGAGGAAGATGCCGATCGCGGCAGCCAGCGAGACCACGTCGCGCCGCCAGCCAAAACTCTCCTCCAGCGGCAGCATCATCACCGACGGCGCCGAACGAAGCCCGGCCGCGATCAGCAGGCAAAGAAAGATAACGCCGACCACGACGAAAGCGTAGCGCTGGCCAAACGGACGAGACTGAGCTATCATGTTACTGACCGGTACGTTGCAATTGGATGGGGCTATGAATACGTACCGGTCAGTAACATTGTCAAGCGAGTCGTGGCATGCCACCGGACAAAAAAATTGAAGCATCCATCAGCGGGGATCACGCGCCAGCGCATCCGAAGGCCGCCGACAAGATTCTCGACGTGGCGCGCGACCTGTTCTACCGCGAAGGCATAAGAGCGATCGGCGTCGACGAGATCGTCAAGCGCGCCGGCGTCACCAAGCCCAGCCTCTACCGCAGCTTTCCCTCCAAGGACGAACTCGCCGCCTCCTATCTGCGCAAATACGATCTCGAATTCTGGGAGCGCTTCGACGAGGCTGTCGATGCGCATCCGGGCGACCCGCGCGCGCAGATCGTGGCTTTCCTCACCCGCGTCGGCAAGCGCACGCAAAAACCCGACTATCGCGGCTGCGGCATGACCAATGCGGCGGTGGAATATCCCGATCACAGTCATCCGGCGCGCATCGTCAGTGAGACCAACAAGCAGGAACTGCGCCGCCGCCTGCGCGCCATGGCGGCCGCAATGGGCGCCGCCGATGCCGACACGCTTGGCGACGGCCTGCTGCTGCTGATCGAGGGCGCCTATATCAGCGGCCAGCTGTTCGGCCTCGGCGGACCGGCGGCGTCGGTCGCCCGCAACGCCGATTTGCTGATCGAAGCCAGCTTGAAGAAATAGCGATTGGCGGTACGCTCCCGGCAACTCGAAACGGAGTTGTCCGCCATGCGTGCGCCTCTGATCCCGCTTGCCCTCGCCGGTCTCTGCCAGGCGGCCCATGCCGGCGACATATCCAGCGCCTACACCGATCTGGACTGGGAGAGGGATTGCGTAACCTATGCGCAGGCGGCCGAGGGCGAAGGCGATTGGGCGAGCCTCGCCTGCTCCGGCTATCGCGGCTACCCCGTGCTGATCGGCTACGACGATGCCCGCGAATCGCTGTTCTACGGGTTCCCGTCCGGCGACATGACCTCGGTCTGGGAAAGCTTCTCCGGCCTCAACACGGCCGGGCCCAAGGTGGAATGGCGCATCGAGACCAACGGCGACGTCGCCATCCCCTTCGCCGTCATCCACCGCCGCGAGGTCAGCAATCCCGATGACGAGAACAAGCCGACCCAGGTGCTGGTCGTCGCCAAGGTGGCCCAGCCGGACACCCAGCAGGGCTGCACCATCGGGCTGGTGCTGGCCACCGGCAACCCGCAGGCCAACGACCAGGCGCGCAAGCTCGCCGACGAGAAGGCGAAAGGCTTCGCCTGCGGCAAGGACAAGCGCGAGGTGATCGGCAGCGTGCCGGACTTCGGCCGGGTGGATAACTGAGCCGAGACTACTTCGCCGCCTTCGCCACCTTCGCCCGTTCGATTGCCTCGACGATCATCTTCTTGGCGTATTTGGAATCGTGCCAGCCCTCGATCTTGACCCATTTGCCGGGCTCGAGATCCTTGTAGTGCTCGAAGAAGTGCTGCACCTGATCACGCGTGATCTCGGGCAGATGCGTGTACTCGGTGACGTTCTCGTAGCGCAGCGTCAGCTTCGGCGACGGGACGGCGATCACCTTCTCGTCCTGGCCGGCATTGTCTTCCATGATCAGCACGCCGATCGGCCGCACATTGATGACGCAGCCCGGCACCAGCGCGCGCGTATTGCAGACCAGCACGTCGATCGGATCGCCGTCGCCCGACAGCGTGTGCGGCACGAAGCCGTAATTGCCGGGATAGCGCATCGAGGTATGCAGGAAGCGGTCGACAAACAGCGTGCCGGCCTCCTTGTCCATCTCATACTTGATCGGCTCGCCGCCGATCGGCACTTCGATGATGACGTTGACGTCTTCCGGCGGGTTCTTCCCGGTGGCAATCGCTTCGATGCGCATAACTCAAATCCCTCTCTCGATTTGTCAGACCGATAGCGGCGGACGCGTCATGGTGCAATGCGGCGAATCGTGCGGGGAGAATAACAACGCCGAAACGCGGGCGTTCATTCCCAGACGAAGGCGACCTTCTTCAGCGCCTTTTGCTCGAATATCTCGACGCCTTCGGCGATGTCGCGGCCGCCGGCGCCAGCATAGAAAGCGAGCGCGTTCTGGTTGTCCTCAAGCGCCCAAACCACCATGCCGCGCAGACCGTGGTCGGCTAGCCGCGCGCGGGCCGCGCTGAACAGCCGGCTGCCGAGCCCGATGCCTTGGTATTCCGGGCGCAGATAAAGCTCGTAGATCTCGCCCTGCTGGCGGAGTTCACGGGCGCGATTCTTGCCGATCGTGGCGTAGCCGGCGATCGTGCCGCCAATCTCCACCACCAGCACGGTGGCGGCGCGGCGAATCGCGTTCGCCCACCAGTCGGCCCCGCGGCGGTTGATCATCGAGGTCAGCGTGCGGTGCGGAATAATGCCGGAATAGGCGCCGCGCCAGGCCTCTTGATGCACGTCGGCGATGGCCGCCGCGTCGCGCGGCTCGGCCTTCCTGATGTCGATGGTCAGCGTGTTCATGATTGGTTAACCATAAACCCGCATCGCCGGATTGCAAAGAGTCCGGCCCACGGCATCCGCGCTTTCGCACAGGCGAACAACAGGGCGCGGGAGGGCTCAGCGCAGGTTAAAGACTAATCTCAAATCTCGACGAGATGATCGTCCAGCTCGTTGGCATCGCCCGCTGTGACAGGGAAATGTTCGGCCAGCACCGCGCCAACCGATTCGACGGCCTTGATGAACCCGTCGGCGAGCCGGTCGTCGCCGGCATGCGCGGTAAGGTCGCGCACCACGCCGTCCCAGACATGCTGGCCGACCTTGCTGTTGATGCCGCTGTCGGCGACCACCTCGGCATAGCGCTCGGCGATCGAGACGAAGACCAGCACGCCGGTGCGCGCAGCGGTGCGATGCACGTTGCGGGCAAGGAACTGCTTGACCGCGTTGAGATGCGCCGCCTGGTAACGCAGGTGGCGCGGCACGAAATGGATGCGCAATCCGGGCAGCGCCCACAAGAGCACCAGCACCGAGGCCAGCGCCAGGAGCTCGGCGAAAACAAAATGCGGCAGGCGGATCGACAGCCACCAGGCCTCCAGCCCATAGGCGACGGCAAGGCTGGCGACGAGCATGGCTAGCGTCGTCATGAAGGCGGCGGGAAAGAAATAGCCGTCGCTGGCATGCGCCACGACGCAGTAGATCTCGCCGTCGGTCCTCGCCTCGGCGGCGCGGATCGCCTCGGCGATGCGCTCATGATCCTGCGGGCTGATCGGTCGTGTCGCCATGTGTCTCACCAGCTTCCCGAGGAGCCACCGCCGCCCGACGAACCGCCGCCACCGGAGAATCCGCCGCCTCCGCCGCCCGAGGACCAGCCACCGCCGGAGCTCCCCGAGGACCAGCCGCCGCTGGACGAGCGCTTGCCGGGCTCGAAGGTCATGCCTAGCCAGCGATAGCGGCCGGGGCCGATCCTCTGGCCGAAGATCGGTGGCAGGATGGAAG
>NZ_RZOI01000056.1:0-16673 GCF_004022645.1 Mesorhizobium sp. M4A.F.Ca.ET.020.02.1.1
CCTCGGGCGCATAGCGCTGATCTTCCCAGGGGTTTTCTTTGTATTGCTCGGCAACCGCGTCCAGGATCGATTGCGGGCTAGACCACATTGGAGAACTGCGAACGTTGCGGGTCCGATCCTCGATCGCGCTCCAGTCAGTCAGACCGGCAAGACGGGCATTGTTGACGATATCGCCAAGCCGCTTGTACTCGCTCTGCTTGTTCGGGATCAGCGCCCGCGCCACGAACTGGTAATAAAGCTGGCGAAGCGTGAGCGAGTAGCCCATTGCCTGATACTCGGCGATGATCTCGTTCGCCTTCTCGATGATCCTCAGGGTCGATCCCCGGAAAACCTTGTCAATGAATTGTTCGCGCGCCATGTCTCAGCCCTCAAATTGATCAGCGGTGAAGTCGTCGGCCGGGTTGACCGGCTCAAGCTCAAGCTCGGTGGGCGTCCAGCCGGCGAGGAGCGCCCGATAGGTGCCGTCCAGCACCTCGTAGTATTCGCCGTCGACAAGGACGGTCGTGCGCGTCGGCATGCCGCCGCCGTGGCGCGAGCAAACGAATGCGACGGTCTGCTTGGCGCGGGTCTTCATGCCCAGGGCGGCGGCGAGGTCCGCGCCGGTCGTGCGGTAGGGCGTGCGGAATTTGGGGCCGGCGTTCATGCTGCTGCCCCTGCCGGCTCTAGAATTTTCGGCCGGTTAACGACCGTCGACTTTACGCCCTTGTACTCGTCGTGCTTTTTGATGGTTGCCTTGAACGAGACTACATCGCCGCGCTCGCCAAGTTCGTTGCCGATGTAGGTCAGCAAGTCGTTCCCGACGCGGACTTTGTTGATCCAAAAGCCGAAGCCGTCTTCGCCTTTGAAAAACTTGGTGACGATCTCGCCAGTGAAGGCGCGGCGTTCGCCGACCTTCCCCACATGATTGGACAGGGCGTCGGCCTCGCGGCGCTCTTGGCGGGCTGCGTCGCGCTTGGCGATTAGGCCCTTTTCGAGGGCGACGCCCATGCAGGCGGTCGCAAGAGCCGTCATGACCGGCTCATCTGCGTCCCTGGCAGTCTGGAGCTTATCGGCGAAGAAAAGTACGTAGCCATCGGGAGCGCTCTCAATCGGCTGATCGTGGTGCTTGCCGAACGGGAAAACGCCGCGCTCGATCAGTTCCATCGAAAGCGTGTCGCGGGCTGAGAGGCGTCCGCGCCGCTTGGTAATGTCGTATTCGGGCTCAAGTTCGAGCGAAAGAATGAAGTCATCGCGGTTGCCGCCGACGCGCTCTTTCCATGCCTCGAAATAAGCGAGCGCCTTGTTCTGGGCTGTCTCAACATCAACGGCGAGGTTGCGAACGTAGTGGTCGGGCATATAGGCCGGGTTGAGGCCCGCACAGTCGCGGCGAAGGCGAAGCGTGTGCATCGCGTTCTTTGCTCCCGTCGAAATATAGAAAGTTTGGACGATGACAGGCGTCGACATGGCGTTGCGATCCTATGTTGCGTCGTTGTGATAATCGCAACACTACAGCAACGTTTATAGAACCGTCAATAGGGCGTCAAAGAAAAAGGCCGCATTAGCGCGGCGCTCTCCTGGGAACGGTCGAGGCGTTCACCTCGGCTTGGTTCGCAGCGCTCAACAGGCGCTCGGCGAAATGGCGGGCCTTATCGGGGCTGATGTCGGTAAACCGCCAAGCCCGGCTATCTGGCATCATCATGACGGTGACTAGATCGCCGGTTCCTACACTCACAAATGCGTCGATATTGTCGTTCGCCTTCTCTGCTGTACTCACAATGATTGGGGCCTCCTAAGCCGCATTTCCGGTGTTGCCTATGACCGCTTTCGGTTTCTTGTTGTTGGTCGCTGAGCAAGCCCCATCGCCCTGATTTCAGCAACAGTAATAGGTTGGTCATTGAGGTAATATTCACTGGCCCAGGCGACGCGCTCGCCTCGATCGCCGCGCCACGGTCGACGCCATGTCGTGACGCGCAAGCGTCCTAGCGGCGTGTCGATGCCGATCAGCGCGTCATATTCCGGGCCGGTGGCGTCCTGGCTGTGAGCCTTGTTCCAGGCGACGCGCGCCGCCTCCTGGCCTTCGCTCAGATAGTCGCGGCGCTCGGTCGAGCCCACATGCGCCGGCTGGCCGTCGCGCAAGCGTTTAATCGCGTCGATTATCCTGAACGCCTGGACGGTCGGAACCTCGTCGCCGATAGCGTCGTTGATGGCGCGCAAGGCTTCTGTGATAGCGTCCTCGCGGGCAAGGCGTGCCGTGAAGCTCATTTCTTCCTCGGGATGGTTCTATGCACTGGTTCAAGGCTGTGACGATCAAGGCCGCTCCTGGCATGATGCAAGGCGTAAGCTCGGTCGAGGCGGCGCTTGAGGTCATGCGCGGCTGGCCGGCCAAGCGTAATGTCCGCGCGGCCTACATCGCCTGCGCCGAAGTCCTTGACGGGATCGGCACGATCGAGGCGGCGCGCGAGGCGTTCGTTGCAGCTGCGCGCGAGGCGGGCGTTCTTCGCGAGGGCGGATAGGGCGGTCATGCTGCCGACGCCTGGGCAAGTCTCTTTGCGCGCTTCTGGAGCCAGTAGCGGCACGTAAATTTCGTGTCCTCGTCCATGTCACTTTCGTCTCTGATCCAGACCAAATAATCAGGATCGCTTTCCGCGCATTGCTCGAACGTCATCGGTGTGCCATTGCGCCGATACTTGCCGAACTTGATCGCCTTTATCAGCGCCGGATACTCGCTGATCTTCGCCATTTCCTCGGGCGTCTTATGATCGAGGAGGCGGATAAACAGGTGCGCCGTCACATAGGCGTCGGGCAAGGCGCGGTGCGCCGGCTCGGCAAGCTTGCGGTCGCATGGCAACGAAAGCCAATACCGCAAGGCTTGGTTGCTATGCCCAGGCGCGTCGGGCCATACGATCCGCGCCGCCTTGTAGGTGTCGATCCAGGGGATGCCCCAGGGCGGCGTGAAATGCTGCTCAAACTTGGCGTTGTGCGCGACGAGCCAAGCGGGCTCACCATTGCCGGTCAACAGGCGATCCCATAGGTCACGGGCTGGCGGCGCGTGCCGCACGTCTTCCTCGCAAATGTGGTGCACGGCCTTTGTCTGCGGCGGGATCACGCCGCGCGGCCGGCAAAGCGACTGGAACGCGCTCTGATGCACAAGCAGCCGCGATGTCAGATTGACATCATAGCTGCCCATTTCGATGACTTCGGGATCATCGTCCTCGGGCGTGCCCGTGGTCTCATAGTCGATGACGCGGGCGAGGGCGCTCATTTCCAGCGCACCTTTACGCTCTGGGGGAAGGCGCTGTTGCATCCCGTGCATTTGCCTGCTGCGGCATGATTTACGGTATAGCAAGCGCGGCAAAGCTTAAGCGGCGGCAGGCGCTTCTTAGCGTCCTTCATGGCTGCGTCGCGCTCGCGGTCGAATTCAGCCTTGCCCATATAATCGCGGCTCACAGCGTCACCTCATCCTTGAGCCGATCGGCTTCCGCACGGCCGGCGACGGTCACGACATAGCCGCTTCCAGCCATCGAAAAGTCAGCCGGATTTGAGAGCCGCGACAACTGAACCATGCCCTTGCGCGCCAGCGCCCGAACGACGCGGCGGACGTTCGCCGGCTCGATGATTTCAGCGTGGCGAATAGCCTTCATGTACACGCCGTACTCGGGCGGTGCGTCCAGGTGCATGAAGACTAGAACGCGCTTCTCGCGATTGGATAGCATGGCGGTCATTCGCCCCAGCCTTGCAGAGCGTTAGCGCGGTCGAGCCAGTATTGACCCTTGTCATAGAGCTTGTTGGCCTTGGCCATGTTGCCCTGTTCCGCCGCTTCATTGGCGTCGGCGAGATAGCGGTTGCCGCGATCTTCGGCGTCCGCGATCTTCTCCTTGAGCGTCTTCGCAGCCATGTTGCGGCCCCGTCTAAGTGTTGCGTCTTTCACAACATTAGGCACAGTCGCTAATTCAGCGCAAGGAGGTTTGTAAGATAATTTTTAACGGCCTGTTACACCCCGTTATATAGTGGTGTGAACATTCCAATCTAATCGGTTCAATATTTGTGAACAGTCCCTAAATTCCATTCTTAAAAACCTCGCTGTCACTAAAATATCAATGAAATCAATAATTTATAGAGTGGCAAGATAGTTTGTAAGAGAGGTAAAACTTTTTTAATCATAAGGGGTAGGCAGGTTTATAAAATAGAGGGGCGTATATAATTTCGATTTTAGGCCCTGTGGAAAAAGTTTGGTGCCTCTTAGAAACCTCCTTCCAAACCTCGGGCGTGATCGGCGGACAACTCAACAACCATTGGTGCGTAATTCTCAACGCCTAATGAAATGCCAGATTGAGCCCGCCGACAATGACGCCGAAACAGGAACAATTCGTTCGTGAATACCTGATCGATTTGAACGCTACGCAGGCGGCAATTCGGGCTGGTTACAGCGCCGGGAAAGACAATCGCAACGCTCAGGTCCAAGGCGAACGGATGCTGAGCAATGCTGAGATCAAGGCCGCGATCAACGCCGCCAAGATCGAGCGCTCAGCCGAGACAAAGATTGATGCCGCCTGGGTGCTCAATCGCCTCGCTATCGAAGCGCAAGCCGACATGGCCGATCTCTACACTGAGACGGGCGCGATCAAGCCGGTTCATGAGTGGCCGCTGATTTGGCGGCAAGGTCTCGTTGCCGGGATCAAGCATCAAGAGCTACGCGACAGTGAAGGCAATCGCACGGGCGAGTTCATCGTTGACATAAAGGTCTCCGATCGCATTCGCCGCCTGGAACTGATCGGCAAGCACATCGGCGTCAAGGCTTTCGAGGAACAGGTGAACGTCACCGGCCTGGACGCTCTGGCCGATCGGCTGGCGCGCGCGGCGAAGCGGACGGGCGATTAAACGCCATGGCGAAGATCGCGCCCAGGGGCCGCAAGGGAACTCGCAAATCGCTCGGTGCCATCGTCAAGCGCCTGGGTCTCAAGCTCTCAACAAGGAAGACATCGGCATGACGTGCAAGCACATGAATTTCGCCGCGAACGTGGCAGTCAATCGGATCGAAGACACCGGCCGATTTATGGCTGACGTGACGGTCAAGTGCATCGACTGTGGCGAGCCGTTTCAATTCATCGGGCTGGAGCCCGGCCTAAAGATGAACGGCGCAACCGTGAGCATCGACGGGCTTGAAGCACGCATGGCGATCCTGCCGAACTCGCAAGCGATGTCGCCGCTGGAGCGCATGACCGCGACCAAGCAATGAAACTCCTCGCCGTCATCCTTGCCGGTCTCATGGCCGGCTGCACCTCGCAACCGTCCTGCTCTGAGACGCCGCGCAACATGCGGTGCATGAGCGGGCCGGAACTGACGCGTGAACTGGAGACAAAGCCATGAGCCGTATTATTTGCCGCTTCTCATGCGGTGCGGCTTCGGCCGTCGCTACAAAGCTCACACTGGCGAAATACGATCGCGATCGAGTAATCATCACCTATAGCGATCCAGGATCAGAGCATGCCGACAACAGGCGCTTTCTCGATGACTGCGCGCGCTGGTTCAATCACCCGATCGAAATTCTCAAGTCAGACAAGTATCGCGACACCTGGGACGTGTGGGAGCGGGAACGCTTCATCACCTCGGCCCGAGGTGCGCCGTGCACTGGTCTGCTAAAACGCGAGCCGACTTATGCCTTTGCTCGGCCGGATGATGTTCTTGTCTTCGGCTACACCGCTGAGGAGAAGGATCGAGCAGCAAGCTTTCGAAGGCAGAATTTCGAGATCACGCTAGAGACGCCACTGATAGACGCAGGACTTGGCAAGAGCGATTGCCTCGCGATGGTCGAGCGCGCGGGCATCGAACTGCCCGCCATGTACAAGCTCGGATATCAAAACAATAACTGCATCGGATGCCCGAAGGGCGGCATGGGCTATTGGAACAAAATCCGCGTCGACTTTCCCGAGACGTTCGAACGCATGGCCGCGCTTCAACGAAAGCTTGGCCCAGGTTCCAGCTTTTTCCACGACAAGAAGGGCGGGCGTGTCTCGCTCGATCAGCTTGCGCCCGATCGCGGCAATCATCTGAAAGAGCCGAACATTGAATGCTCGCTCCTGTGCCATGCTGCTGAGGCTGAGATTGAGGCCGCATGAACGCGCGCGCCGATCCCAATGACGCCATAATCGAGCTTGCTGCATCCTGCCGCTTTGATCCCGATCGCTGGGCGCATGTCGCCTGGGATTGGGGTCACGGCGAGCTTGAGGAGATCGACGGGCCGCGCGAGTGGCAGAACGACATCAACCGCGTGATCCGCGATCACCTCGCCAATCCCGAGACGCGCTATGAGCCGTTGCAGATTGCCGTTGCCAGCGGTCACGGCATCGGCAAGTCCGCCCAGATGGGCATGCTGTCCAATTGGGCGATGTCGTGCTTTGCCAACGCCAAGGTCGTGATCACGGCCAACACCGAGACGCAGTTGCGCACCAAGACGAGCCCGGAGGTCGGGCAATGGTTTCGCCGCTCGCTCACCGGGCACTGGTTCGGCATCAACTCGCAATCGATCAAGTCGCGAGACGTGGCGGCGGTCGAGACGTGGCGCATGGATTTCGTCACATGGAGCGAGCACAACACCGAAGCGTTCGCCGGCCTGCACAACAAGGGCCGGATCATCCTGCTCCTGTTCGATGAGGCAAGCGGCATTGCGCCCAAGGTCTGGGAAGTCGCGGAAGGCGCGATGACTGACGAGGACACGGTTATCATCTGGGTCGCCTTCGGCAACCCGACGCAGAACAGCGGCCGGTTCCGTGAGTGCTTCCGGCGCTTCCGCGATTTCTGGGTCACGCGCAACATCGATAGCCGCACCGTCCCAGGCACAAACAAGCGCTATTTCGAACGCCTGCGAAAGCAATACGGCGAAGACAGTGACGTTTTCAAATACCGCGTGCGCGGTCTATTCCCGGAGCAATCAGCCATGCAGTTCATTTCATCGGCCGATGTCGACAAGGCCCGCGATCGTCATCTGCGCAAGGAGCAATACAGCTTTGCGCCCGTCATCATCGGCGTCGATCCGGCCTGGACGGGTGACGACAAGCTCGAAATCTATCTGAGGCAAGGGCTCTATTCGCGCTCGCTGGCAAGCCTGCCCAGGAATGACAACGATATCCAGGTGGCGAACCTGATCGCGCGCCTGGAGGACGAGCACCAAGCGGACGCGGTGTTCATCGACGCGGGCTATGGCACAGGCATTTATTCGGCCGGTCAAGTCCTGGGCCGGTCGTGGCGTCTGATCTGGTTTTCAGGCAAGCCGATCGATCCGGGCTATCTCAACAAGCGCGCCGAAATGTGGGGCACAATGAAGCTCTGGCTTAAGCAGGGCGGCACGATCGATCCGAAAGACACGGAGCTTTATGACGATCTGGTCGGGCCTGAGACGGTCGCGCGCACTGACGGCAAGGTCCAGCTTGAGAGCAAGGAAGACATGAAGGATCGCCTACTGCCGTCGCCGAACAAGGGCGACGCTCTGGCGCTGACGTTCGCTGAGCCGGTGGCAAAGAAACAGCATCCGGTGATTGGCGCAAACGGCCAGATAATCAGCGGCGGCAACATGGCGCAAACGGAGTACGACCCGCTCGCCTGATCTCAAATGGTGTCGGCAACCATTCGCGCCGTATCCGTCGCACAACCACACCCAGCGACGAACAACGGTGAACGCGAATGTGCATGTTCAATCAGCCCAAAGTCGATGATCCGCAACTGCCGCCCGAATATGCCGCCATGCGCGAGCCGGATCAGGGCGCGGTGCGGTCGAGCGTCGCGAGCAAGACCAAGGACAAGCTGCGCTCGGGCGCGAACACGATCCTGACCAGCGGCTCGGGCGTCACCCAGGCCGCGCCGACGGACAAGAAAACCCTCCTGGGTCAATGAGCCATGAGCACGGCGGCTATTGTGTGCGTCCTGCTTTGCATCGCCCTGGGCGTCGCCTCGGTCGCCAATCATGCCTTTGTCGATCGGCAGGACATCGATCGGCAGATTGACGCGCGGATGATCACGGTTCTCCTCGCGGCCGGCTCGCTGCTGTCCTTCTGGCTCGCGATCTGGTTCACGCTCGCGGCGGCTGCTCGGGGGCTCGCATGACCGACAACGCCGCACGCAACGAAAGCCAAGTCGCCTACCATCGCCGCCGCGCTGAGGAACTGAAAACCGTGCGCTCGCCCTGGGAGCCGGTTTGGACGCCGTGCGCCGACTTCATCGAGCCGACGCGCCTGCGCCTGTCGAGCCGCAATGAAGGCGCGATAAGCCGTGACAAAATCCTCAACGCCAAGGCGACGGTCTCACTGCGCACGCTGGCGTCGGGCATGCATTCCGGCATCACCTCGCCGGCTCGCCCGTGGTTCCGCCTCGCGACGCTCGATCCCGACTTAAAGGATTACGCGCCGGTCAAGACCTATCTCGCCGATGTCGAGCAGCGCATGCGCGAGGTGTTCGCCGGCTCCAACGTCTACACCGCGTTCCACATCGGCTACGGCGACCTGGGCCTGTTCGGGCAGTCGGTCGGGCTCCTGGTCGAGGATGAAAACCAGACCGTCCGCCTCCAACAACTCTTGCACGGCCGGTTCTGGATCGCCCGCGATGAGAACGGCCGGGCGACGACGCTCTATCGCACGTTCCGTTGGTCGGTCGCGCGGATCGTCTCGCGCTTCGGATACGCCAAGGTAAGCCAGCGGATCAGGGGCCTCTACGATCAGAGCAAGTATGAGGAGCGCTTTGATATCTGGCACGCGGTCGAGCCCAGGCTGTCGCGTGATCCGTCCAAGCTCGACAAGAAGAACAAGCCGTTCCTGTCGAACTATTGGGAGGCCAGCGAGACGGCGGGCGGCATGGCCGGCGAACTCCTGGAGGAGAGCGGGTTTGACGAAAACCCGATCATCGCGCCGCCGTGGGAACTGGCCGGCGACGATCACTATGGGCTGTCGCCTGGGCAAGTCGCGCTTGGCGACATCAAGGGCTTGCAGCTGATGACCAAACGCAAGTGGGAGGCGATCGACAAGAAAGTTCGCCCGCCCATGACCGGCCCAACGTCTATGCGCAACAACCCGGCTTCGCTCCTTCCTGGCGCTGTCACCTATGTCGATGATCCGACTGGCAAGGGCTTCCGGCAGGCGATGGACGTGAACCTTGATCTGTCGCACCTCACGGTCGACATTCGCGGCACGGAAGACGCGATCGATCGGTTTTTCTTCGCCGATCTGTTCCTGATGCTCGCCAACATGGACGGCATCCAGCCGCGCAACACCATGGAGATTGCGGAGCGAAAAGAGGAAAAGCTCCTGCAACTCGGGCCTGTGCTCGAAAACGTCTATGGCGGGCAACTGGAGCCGGTGATTGATCGCACCTACGCGATCATGATCCGCAACAACATGCTCCCGCCGCCGCCGCCCGATCTGCACAATCAGCCGCTCAAGATCGAATATATCTCGATCCTCGCCCAGGCTCAGAAGGCGGTCGCGACCGGCGCGGTCGAGCGCGGCTTTGCGTTCGCCGGCCAGCTTGCGGCGGTCAAGCCCGACGTGCTCGACAAGCTCGACGCTGATGAGGCGGTCGATATCTATTTCGACTACCTGGGCGTTCCGCCGTCGATCGTCGTTCCCGACGACAAGGTTGCCGAAGTCCGCAAGGCGCGCCTCCAGCAACAGCAAGCCGCCAAGAACGCGGAAATGATGGCGGCGGTAGCGCCTGCCGCAAAGCAGGGCGCGGACGCTGCCGCCGTGCTCGCTGGCGCGCAAAACAATCCGGGCGGCGCTGAACTGCTCAATCGCCTGGGGATCGGCTGATGTCCGACGAGTTGAGCGAACAACTGTCTCCGATCGAAGCATTCGAGCGCGGGGAACTGGCGAAGGCGTTTCGCGGCGTTCTCTCAAGCGCGGAAGGCAAGCGCGTCCTGTTCTGGGTTCTGGAGCAAAGCGCGATCTACGCCGACGCATTCGCGGGCGAGAACACAAACGCAACGAACTACTCGCTCGGGCTCCAGGCCGTAGGGCGCAAGCTGATCTCGAAATTCGATGAGGTCGACCCGCGTCTTTATCCGCGCCTGCTGCTCGATGTCGCCGACTTGAAGGCAATGGATCGCGCCGCTGTGGCGCAGGCAACGGAGAAGGACGAGGAAGAAGATGAATAAGTGGCTTGCTGCCTTGATGAATGGAACGTCGCCGTTTGGCCTGGGCGCTATGGTGCTGCGCGAGGGCGAGGGTGGCAATGGTGGCGGCAATCCGCCTGCCGATCCGCCCGCGCCGCCGCCGTCGCCCGAGAGCGTGCTGTTTCCGGGGGAAGGCGAAAAGCCCGCTGATCCTCCTGCCGGTGACAAGCCGGCCGATCCGCCCGCCGCCGACTGGAAAGAGTACGTCAACGATCCGGCCAAGTCGGAAGCGGAAAACGCCGCCGCCAAGGTCGAGCACGACAAGACCAAGCCGGCCGAAAAGAGCGACGCTGAAAAGGCGCTCGATACCGTACCTGAGGACGGCAAGTACGCGCTCACCATGCCTGAGGGCGTCCAGGTCGATCAGGAATTGCTCGACGCGCTCGGGCCGAAGTTCGCGGCGAAAAAGCTCACCACGCGCGAGGCCCAGGAGCTTACCGACGAGTACGTGAAGATCGAGACGGCGCGCGCAACCAAGCGCCTGGAGGATTGGGGCAAGACGGTTTCCGGCTGGGCCGATACCGCCAAGAAAGACCCCGACATCGGCGGCGACAAATGGGACGGCACGACCAAGGCCGCACAGAAGGCCGTCAACAGTCTCGGGACGCCCGGATTGCGTGAGTATTTGAACGCGAGTGGTGGCGGCAACCATCCTGAACTTATCAGGATATTCGCGAAGGTCGGCGCGATGATTTCCGAAGACAACCCCCCGGCAGACGGGGCGGGCGGCAAAGGAAAGCCTGTCGATGCTGCCCACATGTTGTTTCCGAACGACGCACCGAAAGGCTGAGATTGAACAATGGCAACTATCGGCAACACCTATCCGCAGCTGATCGACATGCACAAGGCGTCTGCCGAGGGCACTGTCATCGAACTGCTCAAGCAGAACAACCCGATCCTTGACGATGCGATTGCGACGCCCTGCAATATGGACGCCGTGCATCGTCACTCGATCCGCACCGGCTATCCTACCGCGACGTGGGGCAAGCTCTACAAGGGCACGAAGGCTTCCAAGGCGACCATGCAGCAGGTCGATGACACGACCGGCTTCCTGGAAGCCCGTTCGGAAATCGACGTGCGCCTGCTCAAGCTCGCGCCCGATCCGGCCAAGGCCCGGCTGGTCGACAGCCAGCCCTATTTCGAAGTCATGAACCAGGAAATGGCTACCGGCATTTTCTACCATGACACCGCCACCGCGCCCGAGAAGTTCAAGGGTCTGGGTGCGCGCTTCGCGGTCTACAACACCAACATTCCCGATCCGGCCAAGCCGAACATCGCGAACCAGGTGATCCACGGCGGCGGCGCGGGCGCTGATAACACCTCGATTTGGTTCGTCACCTGGGCGGATCACGCAACCTCGCTGCTCTATCCCAAGCAGAGCAAGGCCGGCATCCAGGTCATGGACAAGGGCGAGGAAAAGGTGTTCGACGCGAACAACGATCCCTACTACGCCAAGGTCACTCAGTTTCAGTGGGACATCGGCGCGTTCGTGAAGGACTTCCGCTACAACGCGCGCATCGCCAATATCGACGTGTCCGACATGCTCGCCGGCACCGTCGATCTCTGGGCGCTGCTCCGCAAGGCTTACTATCGCCTGTTCATGGTGTACGGCGTCGGCGCGCTCGGCGGCAAAACCGCGATCTACATGAACCGTCAGGTTCTGGAAATCCTGGACGCTCAGTCGACCGATCGCGCCCTGCTCGCGGCCAACCCGAACTACACCGGCCTGGGTCAGGCCCAGGTCGAGGGCAAGCTGGTTCGCACCTATCGCGGAATCCCGATCCGCATGACTGACGCCATCCTCAACACCGAGGGTCTGGCTACCTCCGTCGCGATCTAATCGCTCACCGCTTCGGCCTGCCGCTTATCTGGCGGCAGGCGTCGAAAACGAAACGAAAGGCAAGGCAATGATTTTCGACATGCAGACTTTGCTTTCCGACGCGCAGGCGATCACTGTGACGGCGGTAAGCTCCAACATCATCGATCTCGGCCCGATCAACGCCGGGTTCGCCCGCGACGCCGGCAAGGGCAAGCCGACCCCGCTGCGCATCCAGGTTACGGAGGCGTTCGCGGCGGCTGGTGCCGCAACCCTTGTCGTGGCGCTGGAAGTGTCCGACGACGCGGCCTTCACCTCTCCCGTCCAGGTCTGGACCACTGCCGCGATCCCGAAGGCGACCCTTGTTCCCGGCTACGTGATCGTGCCCGAGCACATCACACGCCGCACGAACAAGCGCTATATGCGCCTCACCTACACCGTGGCTACCGGCCCGATGACGGCCGGCAAGATCACGGCCGGCGTCACCATGGGGAACCAGTCCAATGGTGAGTAAGGTCGTCGCCGTTTCTCGCGGCTACCTCGATAGCGTGCTGCGCGAGCCCGGCGAGGTGTTTCACATCGCCGACGAACTTTGGGCGGACGAGAAGCGCCGCCCGAGGTGGTGCCGCGAAGTCGGCGCGGAAGACGCCCAGGCCGAAGACGGCGAGGGCGGCGAAGGCGACGGCGGCAAGCCCGAAGTCGACGCCGACAAGCCGAAAGGCAAGGGCAAGGGCGGCAAGGGCAAGAACAAGCCCGTGACCGCCCAGGCTCCCGAGGCCGATCCGTTCGCCGACGCGCCGGCTCCCGTCCGCGTCAAGAACGAGATCAACGACGCCACGGGCGGCACTCAACCCGACTGGCTTCCGCCGTCTGGCAAGGCCGTCGCAGTGACCGATTAAACGGAGGGGCGCTAGTCGCCCCTTCTTTCCCTCCAGGCGCGTGAGCCATGGCAAGCCTTTTCAATGAGCAGTGGATTTTGGGCGTTCGCCAACAGGTGGACGGCACGACCATGTTCAACGGGCTTCCGGTGATCGGCGTTCTCGATGTCGGCGGCACGCTGTTTACGGACAATCGCCGCGCGCTCGGGATCGACGTGCTCGGAGCCGACGCGGCCATTTACAACGATCAGCCGGTTCGCGGCGTGGTCAAGATCGCGGACGGGCGCAAGCTCTACAACAACCAACTCGTCATCCCAATCAAGGTGAATAGCGGGGCGCTGGTATGACCGTGATCCGTGATTTCTGCTTTGCGCTTTTCTGGTCGTGCTTCGCGGTCGCGCTCGGCGTCGTCGCGGCCACGATCGTTCATCCGGGGATCTTCTGAAATGGCTGAACTCGCAAGCCTCGCCCAGAAATATTCCGAGATCGGCAAGCCGGCCGGCGCGGACAAGGACGAATATTTCCCGTGCCTCTATCTGGACGAAAAGCAGATGGACGCGATGAAGCTCGGCAATCCGCGCGTCGGCACAGAAATGACCATGACCGCGACCGTGCGCGTTTCGAGCATCAGTGAAAGCCAGAACGGCGCGCGCTCGATGTCGGTCGAGATCACGGAAGCCGCGATGTCGCCGAAGGAAAAGAAGCCCGACGCGGCCTCTGTGCTGTTCCCGAACGGCTGAGAAATCAAGCCAACCATCCGCCCTTAGTGTTCCCGCCAAAAGGGATCACCCATGGCCTCGATCGTCTCGATCTGCAACCTCGCTCTCTCCAATCTCGGCAAGGACAACATCAGCGCCTTGACCGACGCGGGCGCTGAGGCGCGCGCCTGTAATCAGTTCTATGACCAGACGCGCGATGCCTTGCTGCAAGGCTACCCCTGGCGCTTCGCGGGCAAGACCGCCTCGCTCGCTGAGGTCACGAACGACAAGGCCGGCGCGTGGAAATACGCCTACCGCTACCCGAACGACTGCCTCAAGGTCCGCTTTGTGCGGCCGGCCTATATCGAAAACGATCCGGCCGACTACAGCGCCGCCCAGGTCGATAGCTTCGGCTTTGCACATGAGATCGAGGGGCAGACGATCTATTGCGACCTATCGCCGGCCTTCCTGCGCTACACGTTCCGCAACGTCGATCCGACCAAGTATTCGCCGCTCTTTATCGAGGCGCTTTCCTGGCACCTCGCCGTGCGGTTCGCCATGCCGTTGACGCGCGATCCGAAGATGCGCGCCGACGCCTTTCAGCTTGCGCAACAGACGCAAGGGCTCGCCCAGATGGCGGACGCGAACGAGACGCGCGAAACGTCCGACCATGACAGCGAGTTTGCGACGGGGCGCGCCTGATGTCCGTTCTGCGCGCCTTGCAGCCCTCGTTTACTGCCGGTGTCCTGTCGCCCGCGCTCTGGGCGCGCGTCGATCTGGCGAAGTACGCGACCGGGCTCAAGAAGGCCCTCAATCTGTTCGTGCACCCGCACGGTGGCATTTCGAACCGGGCGGGGACCGAGTTCGTTCGCGAGGTGAAGGCCAGCGCAAATAAGACGTGGTTGATCCCATTCCAGTTCAATACGGAGCAGTCCTATCAACTGGAGTTCGGCAACCTCTATTTCCGCGTCTTCAAGAACGGCGCTCTGGTGCTGACAGGCGGCGGCTCTCCCTATGAATGCGTGACGCCCTACGCCAGCGCTGACGTTGACGCCCTGGTGTTCGTCCAGGAAGCCGATGTCATGTACATCGTCCACCCCAGCTACCCGGTGCAAAAGCTGGAGCGACTGGCGGATAACAACTGGCAGATTGTCGCGGTGTCGTTCGCGCCGGCGATGGCGGCTCCAACCGGGCTTTCTGGAATTGCGCAGAAGAAATACAGCGGCGGCGGCTCCGACACGTTCGGCTTCAAGGTCTCGTCGGTGACGGCAGGCGGGGCGCGATCAGCCGCGTCAGCCCAGGCTACGGCGTATTGGGAGTATGTAGTTTTCGACGGCCGGTTTATCCGCGTTTTCTGGAACGCCGTTGCCGGCGCTGCATCTTACATCGTCTATAAATCTCTCGGCCCAGGCGATGAGGGCGTTGTTGCGGAGACCGCCGATCTGAGCGCGGACATGCCCGTCAACGGCGGGACGTTTGAGGGCGACAATACGGCGATCCCCGGCGTGGCCGATCCTGGCGCGGTAGGCACGCCAACCGGCGTCGGCGCTATCGTGGCGTTCGGCAAGCCGTCCAAATATGTCGTGTCGGCAGTTAGCGACGATACCGGCGAGGAAAGCCTTCCGTCGGCATCCGTGACGTTGAACAATGACATGTCCATCAAGGGGAACAAGAACGTTCTCCAGTGGACCGCCGTCGCTGGAGCGGCGCGCTATATCGTCTACCGCGAAGACAACGGCCTTTATGGCTACATCGGCACGACAGAAACGACCGACTTCACTGACGAGAATATCGTTGCCGACGTATCGGATGGCCCTCAGACGGCGAGAAATCCATTCAACGGGGCCGGCAACTATCCGCGATGCACTACCTTCATCGAACAGCGCCTTGGCTTCTTCGGCACCAACAACGATCCGCAGGGCGCATGGCTGTCTCAGTCGGCGAACTATGAGAATTTCGGCGTGGCATCGCCAGCCAAGGCAAGCGATGCGGTGACGTTCCGTATCCGCTCACGGCAAGTCAACGAGATCAGGGCGGCGCTCGCGATCAAGGGCCTGATGCTGCTCACCTCGGGCTCGGAATGGATCGTCTCGGGCGGCACCAATTCGGACGCAATCACGCCGTCTGCGATCAAGGTCGACAACCAGGGCTATCGCGGCGCGGCCAAGGTCCAGCCGGTCATTGTCGGCAACACGGTCTTGTTCGCCCAGGATCGCGGGTGCGTGATCCGCGATTTCAGCTATGAGTTCGCGCAAGACAACTTCACTGGCAAGGATTTGACCATCCTCGCCCGGCACCTTTTCGAGAACAAGGCAATCAAGTCGTGGGCCTTCGCCCAGGCTCCCTATTCCATGGTCTGGGTCGTACTCGATGACGGCTCGCTTGTCTCGCTCACCTACCTGAAAGAGCACGACATTTGGGCATGGACGCACCACGAAAGCGGCCCTGACGATGACGCGGTGTTCGAATGCGTGTCGGTGATCGCGGAAGGCAAGGAAGACGTTCCGTATTTCATCGTCAAGCGCACGATCGACGGCGTGTCAAAGCGCTATGTCGAGCGGTTGCACTCGCGCGCCTTCACCTCGGTTGAAGATGCGTTCTTTGTCGATTGCGGCCTGACCTATAGCGGCGCGGCGGCAACCGTGATCAGCGGCCTCACTCACCTCAAGGGGCAATCCGTCGTCGCCCTGGCGAACGGCAACGTGGTTCGAAACCTCACTGTGTCGAACACGGGAACGGTGACGCTGCCGAACGCGGCGACAAAGGCTCATATCGGCCTGCCGATGACGGCGGCGCTGCAAACGCTCGATCTCGATCTTGGCTCGGTCCAGGGGCTCGGCACGGTCCAGGGCCGCAAGAAGTCGTTCGATGAGGTCACGCTACGCGTCCAGGACACGCGCGGGATTTTCCTCGGGCCGAAGGACGGCGAGCGCGACGATGAGAACACCATGGTCGAGTACAAGCAGCGGCAAGATGAGGCGTGGAACGAGGCGATCGGCATGTACACCGGCGATATCCACATCACGCCGCATTGGGATTGGAGCGACGGCGGCAACGTCTGGGTCAAGCAATTCGATCCGCTCCCGATGACCATTCTAGCGCTCATGCCCAATGTCACGATCGGCCGTTGATATCCGCGTCATACC
>NZ_RZOI01000570.1:0-4030 GCF_004022645.1 Mesorhizobium sp. M4A.F.Ca.ET.020.02.1.1
GCTTTTCATGCGCGACGATCTCGACCGGGATCGGATCGCGCTTCGGCGTCTCGGCCGCCGATGGCAGTTGCGGCTCCTGGCGCTCGATCTCCTGGCCGACGCGCTCGATCACCCCGCTCAGCCTGGCGATGATGCCGCCGCCGAGGCCGCTTTCCTTCAGCGCGCGGATCTTGGTCAGGATATTGATCTGATAGACGGGGATGTTCTGGGCGAGATCGCTGACCTGCGTGGCGACGACGAAGGAGAACAGGGCAAGGGCGGCGAAGGCGCCGAGCACGCTGGCGACGACGGCGGGCAGGCGGGGAACCCCTGCGCGCTTGAGCGAGGCGACGACCGGCGCGATGGCGAAAGTGAGCAGCAGCGCGACGGCGATCGGCAGGAAAACCTCGCGACCGAAATAGAGCGCCGCGACCGTCGTCACCACGGTGGCGACCGTCGGCAGCACCGTGCGCGGATGGCCCCGCGATGCAGCAAGCAGACTTGCCAGTCCCGGCTCCGACGCTCGCATGCCGTTCCGACGATTCACCTGATGCCTCCGCCGTGCCAATGGCCATGATCGGCCATATTTAGCCGGCAGGCAACGCGCTCGCCCACCGCCCGGTTCCGATGGGCGGCGGCAAAGCCGCCGATCTCCTCGCTTGTGGGGGAGATCAGCAGCTTTTGCGCTCTGTCACTTAACCGGGATCATCAGATGGGCGTAGGGCGTGCCCGGCCACATCACATAGGGCTTCGAAGTGTCAGGCTTGGGGTCGGACGGATAGCCCTTCATGACGTCCATGGCATTGACGATCATCACATGCGGGCCGGTCTCTATCCAATTGTTGCCTTCAGTGGGCGCAGTCGCATAGGGGTCGGTGTTGCTGCCGTCGGTGCCACCGGACAGCATGTACATGAAGCCGACCTTGCCCTTGGGCGGATCCTTCTTCTCGACCCACGCCATCGCCCATTCCATCGCGTTTGCATCGCCGCACATCGGGTCCGGGCCGGGCGAAGCCGGGTTGTCCGGCATGCACCAGAAGCCGTTCTTGCCCTCGCGCACCGTGCGCATGGTGCCCTTGTCATCCATGGCGTAGATTGCGGCACCGCTCGCCACGGCGGCGGGCGCGGCGGACTCGGCGCTCTTGATCAGCGCAGCATCGTCGGCGGCTGCGCCTTGCATCGCAATCAAACTGCTCGCTGCCAATAGCGCAGCGACCGTCAGAAGCCGTTTCATGGCCGTTCTCCGGTTCGAGTTGATCTGTTGTGCATGATGTCGGACGCACGGCGCTCCCAGCGCCGTTTGTCGGTGATCAAATGCTAGCAGATCGCACGTTTCCGGACAACGATACTTTAGCGCTCCCTAACATTCGGTGAGTTGGGTCGTGGCTCCCGGCGCCGGCCCAGGCGGTGCTTTCGCGTGCCCGCCGGCGCGGCCGCCTCAGCCCACCCTGACGACAAAATGCTTGGTCACCGGCTCGATGATCTTCCAGGTTCCCTTGAATTCGGCTTCGATCACGAAGGCATCGCCCGGCCCGACCTCGACCGGGGTTCCGCCGTCGGGCGTGATGATGATGCGGCCGGCGATCATGTGCACGAACTCGTAGTCGGTGTAGGTGGCATGGTAGGTGCCGGGCGAGGCCCGCCAGGTGCCCGAAATCACCTTGCCATCGGCGGTGGTGTGCTGCACGGCGGTCTGCATGGTCGGCCTGCCCTCGACCACGACCCAGCCCGGCAGGTCGCCGGCCTCTGCATGCTCGATGGCGCCGAATTTGAGGATGGTGTCGGTCATGTTGAGCTCCCATTTCGGCCGATATTGGCTGAGCGGGAATAGCCGATGCGCGAGGCACGGGCAACGCGAAGGCCGACCGCGAATGTCGGAGATTGGCGAAAGCGCCCTTGCCTTCTCCCCCTGTGGGAGAACGTGGATCAGCGCGCAGCGCCGAGACGGATGAAGGGTGTTCCAGCTTGGCGCAGCTTACCCCATCACCCGGATTGCCAACCGGATTTGTGAAGATCCCACAAGGGGGAGGTAAGAGGCGCCCCCTCCCCTTATGTTGCACTGCGTTAAATATGTTGCATTGCGATATCGGCGCTCAGGGGCGAGTCTGTTCCTGGGTGGGCTGCCAACGACCAGTACGAGGCGTCGTCTTGACAGCACAGTTCCCGGCCTCGGCTTCGTTCCGGCCCGACATAGAAGGCCTGCGCGCGCTGGCGGTGGCTGGCGTCATCGCCTTCCATTTCGGGCTCACGGCGCTCCCCGGCGGCTTCACCGGCGTCGACATCTTCTTCGTCATCTCGGGCTATCTGATCACCCGCCATCTCGTGAACGAGATCGGCGAGACCGGCCGGCTCGACCTCTGGCGCTTCTATGCGCGGCGCGCGCGCCGGCTGCTTCCGGCCGCGCTGTTCGTCATCCTTGCCACGCTGGTCGCCGGCGCCGTCATCCTGTCGCCGGAGGAGCAGTCGCTCTATTCCAAGGGCGCCATGTTCGCCTCGGCCTACATGATCAATCTGTGGCTTATCCGCTGGTCGTTCGACTATTTCGCCGCCGACGCCGCCAACAACCCGTTCATCCATTTCTGGTCGCTGTCGGTCGAGGAGCAGTTCTACCTCGCCTGGCCGGCGCTGCTGATGCTTGCGGCATGGTTGAGGCCGGGCAAGCGGGCGGTGATCCTGGTCATCGGGCTTGCCGGCCTTGTCTCCTTCGCCGTCTGTGCCTGGCTGACCACGGTAGCCCAACCCTGGGCCTTCTATTTCTCGCCGTTGCGCGCCTGGGAGTTCGCCGCCGGCGGGCTGGCAACGCTCGTGCCGGCGGCGGCCTTGCGGCAGCGCCGCGGCCTGAGCGCCGCCATGGCCTGGGCGGGCCTTGCGCTGATCGCCATCGCCTATCTTTGCTTCAGCGAGGACGCCCCCTTCCCCGGCCTGCCGGCTTTGGTGCCGGTGGCCGGCACTGTCCTCATGCTGCTGGCGGGAGCGGCCGGCGCCAGGAACGGCCTCAGTGCCGTCCTGGCGCTGCCGCCCTTGCAATGGGTCGGCAAGCTTTCCTATTCGCTCTATCTCTGGCACTGGCCGGTCATCGTCTATGCCGGCATGCTTACCGCCGAGCTCTCCACCGTGCAGCGCCTCTTCTGCCTGGCGCTGACGCTGGCGCTGTCGGCCTTCACCTACCTGTTCATCGAGAACCCGATACGCCGCAATGGCTGGCTTATGGCCAATGCGGCGCGGGCGCTGGTGCCGGCCGTCCTCCTGACCGGCACCGGCGTCGTCGCCGCCTACGCCAATGCGCGACTGGCCGTGCACGACCTCGACCCCGAGCAGCGCGTCATCGCCGAAAGTGCGGCACGCCCCTCCACCGCGCGCGCCAAGGGCGGCTGCGTGCTCGATTTCGAGACCGTCAAGCCCAAGCCCTGCGTGTTCGGCGCCAAGGATGCCGAGGGTTCGGTCGTGCTGTTCGGCGACTCGCATGCCGATCATTGGTCGACGCCGCTGATCGAGGCGGCAAGCAGGAACAACTACCGCGTCGTGACCTATCTCAAATCCTCCTGCCGTGCCTCACGGGTCACGACCTGGAACTGGCGGCTGAAGCGCGACTACACCGAATGCGACCGGTGGCGGGAGCAATCGGTCAAGGACATCATCGCGCTGCATCCGCGCATGGTGGTGATCTCGGAATTCTCGATCGGCAACGTGATGAAGGAATCGCCCGAGGAACTGAGGCACGCCGATTGGAACCAGGAATGGAGGGCCGGCCTGCACTGGACGCTCGCGGCATTCAGCCGGGCCGGGATCAAGGTCGCGGTGATCAGGGACGTGCCCTACAATGGAAACTATGTCGACAAATGCGTGGCGCGGGCGCTCTGGCGCGGGCAGCCACCTGAGGTCTGCGATACGCCGAGGATCACGGCGGCGAACGACGATATCGCCGCGGCGGAGCGCGACGTCGTGCGCAGCGTGCCCGGCGCCACCTATGTCGACCTGACCAGCCAGTTCTGCGACCAGACCACCTGCCACGTCTTCATCAACGGCAAGCTCGCCTACCGCGACCGCCATC
>NZ_RZOI01000571.1:0-4029 GCF_004022645.1 Mesorhizobium sp. M4A.F.Ca.ET.020.02.1.1
GACCGGCCTTGCGCCGGTGCTCGCGGTGCTTGCGCTGACCACGGTGATCGGGCTGGTCAACGGGCTCGGCGTGGCGCTGCTGCGCGTTCATCCCATGATCATGACGCTGGCCATGGCGACCTTCCTGCAAGGGCTTCTGATCATCATTGCTGGCGGCAGTGCCGTCACCGCCGAGAACCCGCTGGTGCATTGGCTCGGCAATGCGCGGCCGGCAGGGATTCCGGCGGGCATTCTGCTCTGGGTGGCCGTTTCCGCGATTGTGCTGACGGTCATGCACGCCACGCCGTTCGGCGCGCGCATCTTCGCCATGGGCGCCAATCCGCTTGCCGCGGCCCTGTCCGGCGTGCCGGTGACGTCGACGACACTCGCCGTCTATGGCATCAGCGGCTTCACGGCGGGGCTGGCGGGCGTGCTCGTGCTCGGCATGAACGGACAGGGCTATGTCGGGATCGGCGATCCCTACCTGCTTGCATCGATCGCCGCGGTGGTGCTCGGCGGCACGTCCATTCTCGGCGGGCTCGGCACCTATGCCGGCACCATTCCCGGCGCGATCCTCTTGGTGACCATCACCGCGCTGATCACCGTGGTCAACGCATCTCCGGGTTGGCGCAGCATCCTGTTCGGCTCGCTGATCCTCGGCCTGCTGCTTCTCTCAGGCCGGGAGCAGGCTCGTCGATGACACGTCGTCCAGCCGGTAGATGCGCTTGGCGTTGCCGAAGAACAGCGCCGCCTGCTCGTCCGCGGAAAGGCCGGAAGCAATGGCCTTGAAGCTGTCATACACTTCGTCGAACGAGGCATGCAGGCCGGCGACCGGGAAGTCGGAGCCGAACATGGCGCGCTTCGTTCCAAAACAGTCGATGCAGTGCAGCACCACCGGCCGCAGGCTGTCGAGCGTCCAGTCATGATCGTAGGCGACGAGGTCCGAGATCTTGACGGCAACGTTGTCGTGCTGCGCCAGAAGCCGCAGTCCGTCGCGCCATTTCCGCATGCCATCAACGTCGCGGTCGATCGGGCTGCCGCAATGGTTGAGGACGAATTGCTGATCTGGAAAGGCCGCGGCGAGGCGAGCGGCATCAGCCAGTTGGCGCGGGAACACCATCAGGTCAAAGGAGAGCCCGTGGCGCGCGAGCAGCTTCAGTCCGGAGCGCCAGGCCGGATCGTCCATGATGCCGTCGCGGGCGGCGAAGCGACGCGCCGGATCGGGGTCCCAGCTCAGAATATCGCGCACGCCGACGACGCGATGGAAGGCAGCCTGCGCTTCGATAATCGCCGGGGCCTGCCGCCTGGCCAGCGGCACGTGCACGACATAGCGTGTCGGGATTCCCTGCGACTTGTCCAGCGTCTCCAGCCAGCGGGTCTCGCCGACGCAGTCGTCGGCAGCCCAGCCGGCTTCGACATGGACGGTGGCGACGACAGCGTGCCGGGCGACATCGCGCAGATAATCCTGGGGCAGATAGTTGCGGCGCAGCGGGCCAAGCTCGCCCAGGCCGCCGCGTTCGCCGGCCGTGGGCGTCAGCCAGGGATTGCGGCCGAGACCCAGGTCCCAGAGATGATGATGGGCATCGATGATCGGTCCACCGTAGGGAATGGGCATGCGTTTCTCTCAAGCGATGACCGGCACCGGCAATCTCTCTGGAACGGCCCAAGGGGTAGCATCGGATGAGTGAAAACACACCGGCTCCGCCGCTCGTCGTGCATGAAAATTTTCTGCTCGACGATCGCATCCGCGGCGTGCCGCCAGGCACCTCCGGGCTGGACAGCAGACAGGTCGGGCAACAAGGCTGGCATCCGGCAGACGGCCGCATGTCGCTGCCTTTGCTGACGCTCGACGAGGCCGCCTTCACCTCAAATCGCGACCTCTTCCTGCGTTATATCCGCGAGCAGGGCGCCGAGATCGCGCCGCACGCCAAGACGCCGATGGCGCCGGACCTTGCCCGATCGCTGGTCGAGGCCGGCGCATGGGGCACGACGGTCGCCGACATCAGGCAGGCCACCGTGATGCTGAAAACCGGGCTGACGCGGCTGATCATCGCCAACGAGGTCGGCGGCGCGGGCGGCGCCGGCCGCCTCGCGGCACTCGCCGGCGCCTGGCCGGATGCCGAGCTTAGCATCTTTGCCGACTCTGTCCCCGCCGTGGGCGCGCTGGCGCAAGCCTGGCGCGCCAATTCTGCCTTGCAGCCATTGCCCGTTCTGGTCGAGCTCGGCACGGCCAGGGCAGGCGCGCGAAGCACGGCTGAGGCGGAAGCGATCGCCGATGCAATCGCGGCGACCGGTGGACGGCTGCTGATCGCCGGCGTCGCGACCTATGAAGGTGCGGCAGCCCAGTCCGATCCGGTGCGTGCCGACGAGGTGGTGTCGGCGCTGCTGGCAAACGTCGGCGACATGTTCCTCAGGCTCCGCGCCCGCGTCGGCGGCGAGGCGCCATTGATCGCGACGGCCGGCGGTTCGGTCTTTTTCGACAAGGTGGTCGCGGCGCTTTCGCACATTGTCGCGAAGGACAGCAATGCGAGGCTGGTGCTGCGCAGCGGCGCCATCTTCTTCCACGATCATGGCGTCTACGATCGATCGCTGGGGGCGGTCGATGCCCGCAACGGTTTTACCGTCAATGGCGCGAGTGTTTCGGCGCGGCGCTTGTTCCGCCCGGCGCTGCGCATCTGGGCCGAGGTGCTGTCGCGGCCAGAACCAAGCCTCGCCATCTGCGGCATGGGGATGCGCGACGTCTCGTTCGACCAAGGCTTCCCGAAGCCGTTGATGGTCCATCGCGCCGGCCATGCGCTTGCGGTGCCACCGAAAGCCGAGGTCATAAAACTCAACGACCAGCATGCCTTCCTGTCGCTTCAGCCGGGCGACGACATCGCCGTCGGCGACGTCGTCGAGTTCGGCATCTCGCACCCTTGCACGTGCCTCGACCGCTACCGCGTCATCTTCGGCGTCGATGGAAACGGGCATGTGGCGCACGCCTTCCCCACCTATTTCGGCTGACCAGAGCCCTATGAGAGAACCTCGAAAGGATCCGTCATGATCAAGTACTTCCAGTCCGGGTCCCGCATGTCGCAGGCCGTCGTCTATGGCGGCATGGTGCACATCGCGGGGCAGGTCGCCAACGACCGCAAGGCCGGCATCGAGGCGCAGACGAGCGACGTGCTGGCCAAGATCGAGTCGCTGCTCATCGAGGCCGGCAGCAGCAAGTCGAAGCTGGTGGCGGTCAACATCTTCCTGCCGCAGATCGGCGACTTCGATGCCATGAACAAGATCTACGATGCCTGGGTGGATCCGTCACGGCTGCCTGCCCGTGCGTGCGTCGAGGCGCGCCTGGCCGATCCGGACTTGCGCATCGAGGTCACGGCGGTGGCGGCCGTCTGAGAGGGAACCATGCACACCGGCCTCGTCCACGCGCTCGATTTCGACCGCGACGGCAAAACATCAGGTCATTTGAGCATCCCGTTCTCGATCGACCGCTCGCCCTATTTCCAGGTCAAGGTGCCGATCTGCCTGATCCGCAACGGCGAGGGCCCGTCGCTGCTTCTGATGGCAGGCAATCACGGCGACGAATATGAGGGCGAGCTGTCGCTGGCCAAGCTTGTGCGCAGGCTCGATCCCAAGCGGATCAGGGGTCGGGTCACCATCCTGCCGATGGCGAACGTGCCGGCTGTGATGGCGGCCAAGCGCTGCTCGCCGCTCGACGGCGGCAACCTCAACCGCGCCTTTCCGGGCGACCCCTCGGGCACGCCGACCGGCCGGCTCGCGCATTTCCTCGAGACCGAGCTGTTTGCCCGGCACGACGTCGTCTTCGACATCCATTCCGGCGGCACGTCGATGGAGCATCTGCCGACGGCGTTGGTCGAACGCAATGCCGACCCGGAGCGTCACCGGCGCGGTGTCGAATTGATGCGCACGCTCGGCATGCCCTATGGCTTCATCGCCGACAACGGCCCGGCGTCGCCGACCTCGATGGGTGCCGCGCGCCGTGCCGGCGCGATCGGCGTCAGCGGCGAGTTCGGCGGTGGCGGCACGGCAACGGTGGATTCC
>NZ_RZOI01000572.1:0-4027 GCF_004022645.1 Mesorhizobium sp. M4A.F.Ca.ET.020.02.1.1
GTCGGAGAGGGCCTCGGGCATCGTCGCAAAAGTGCCTGGACCGCCCCAGAAGTCGATGATCATGGCCGCCGCATCGGCTTCGCCGGCATCGACCGAGGCGCTGAATTCCCGGCTCAGCTCCAGAACCGCGTCGTAGAGATTTCGCCGAGACTGTCGGTCGAGGAGTGCGAGGGGATTCGCCTCGAAAAGCGACAGGCTCGCCACATCGATTGAGTTGGCCAGGGCAGCGGCAAGGGCGACCGTTCCGCCGAAGGAATGTCCGACCAGATGCACGGGTTCGCCAGCGCGGCGTGCTGCATGCTCGATGATCCGAAGCTCGTGCCGCATGCCGAAATCATCGCGCCCGCGGGTCTCGGCGGTCGCGCCGTAGCCGCAGAGGCTGGTGCCAATCATGCGATAGCCGGGCGCAAGCCATTTCTGCATCGGCCGCCAGGCCGCATGGGTGCTGAACGACCCCGGAACGAACAGCACCGGCGGCCCCGAGCCAGCTTCCACATAGTCTATCGAGGGCATGTTTGCTCTCCCGCTGGCGGCATTCGCGCCGCAAGTTCCGCGCCGATACGCAAGGTTTCCGCGACCAGCAGTTCGAGGTCCTCGCGGCGCGTCCGGTGGTTGGTGATCGCCACCCTAAGGCAGTGCTGCCCATGCACTGTGGTGTCGGAGAGGACCGCGATGCCCTCTTCCTGCAGCCGCAGCATGATCTCGGTGTTGAGCGCCTTCAGCCGCTCGCCGGACAGGCCGCCGCCGCGATGGCGGAAGCAGACGATGTTGATGGTGACCGGCACCGTCAGTTCGAGCGCCGGTTCTGCCTCGATCAGGCCGGCGAGATAGCGACCTTGAGCGATGTTCTGGTCGATCAGGCGGCCAAATTTCTCCACGCCGTGCTCCTTCAGCGCCATCCACACCTTGAGCGCGCGGAAGCCGCGCGACGTCTGCAGGCCGTAATCATGCAGCCATTGCCCCGAGGCAAGGCCGCGCGGCGCCGATTCCAGATATTCCGGCGTGACGGCGAAGGTGCCGCGGTGCGCCTCGGCGTCGCGAACCAGCGCGCAGCCGGCCTCGAACGGAGCATGCAGCCATTTGTGCGGATCGAGCGCGATCGAATGCGCCTGCTCGATGCCGGCGACGAGCGAGGCGTTCCCGGGCGCAATGGCAATCAGCGCGCCGATGCAGCCGTCGACGTGGAACCAGAGGTCTTCCTCAGCCGCCAGCGCCGCCAGCGCCTGCAGATCGTCGATCGCGCCGGTGTTGACCGTGCCGGCCGTGCCGATGACGCAGGCCGGCTTGAAGCCGGCGGCGCGATCCTCGGATATCGCCGCCCGCAGCGCTGCGAGATCGATGCGCAGCCCGGCATCCGTCGGGATGCGGCGCAGCGCGCGATTGCCGAGGCCGAGCGCTTCCATCGCCTTGCGATGGCAGGAATGGACTTGGTCCGAGGCGTAGAAGCGCAGCGGCATCGGAATGGCGGCAACGCCATGCTCGCGCACGTCGATACCGGCCTTGATGTTGCGCGCCACGGTGAGCCCGATGATGTTGGCCATCGAGCCGCCGCTGACGAGCGTGCCGCTGGCCGAGGCCGGAAAGCCCACCATCTCCTTGCACCAGTCGACCACCTGGCTGTCCATCAGTCCGGCGGCATGGTTGCCGCCGCCGAGATTGGAGCCCTGGATTGCCGCCAGGAAATCGCCGAGCGCGCCGGTGAAGTTGCTGGACCCCATGTACCATGCCCAGAAGCGCGGATGGACGTTACCCATCGGATAGGCCATGACGTTGCGGGCGACATCGCCGTAGACGTCGGCAAGCGGCGATGGCGTGCGCGGCAAGGGCGCCGTGAAGAAGGTCCGCACCTCGGCCGGCATCTCCTGCCATACCGGGCGCTCGCGGACATCGCGCAGATAGCCCATGGCATCGTCCATGATACGGTGCGAAAGGGCCTTCACATCGGCCCAGTCCGGCGGATCGAGCGTTTCGTCCGCGGTCATGCTTGTTGACGCTTCCCCCAAACTGTCCATTTGCCCCTCTCTCACATCTTGTGGCGCCGCCATCGAGGGCGGCGGCGCCACGGGTCTGTCGTCAGGCGTCGAACTGGCAGCTAGGCGTCGAACGCGACAGCGCCATCTCCTCGGCGTCCATCTCGGTCTCGATGCCATCGAACAGCGGCGTCGACATATAGCGCTCGCCGGTGTCGGGCAGCATGCACAGGATCACCGAGCCGGCGGGAGCCGTGCCGGCGATCTGGCGCGCCACGGCAAAGGTGGCGCCTCCGGAAATGCCGGTGAAGATGCCCTCCTGCTGCGCCAGCGCCTTCGCCCATTTGATGCCTTCCGGACCGGGGATCGGCACCACCTGGTCATAGAAGCGCTTGTCGATTGCTTCCTGCAGCACATTGGGGATGAAGTCCGGCGTCCAGCCCTGGATCGGATGCGGCTCAAAGGCCGGATGGCTGGCATCCGGCGCCCCGCCGGCGCCGCGCTGCTGCGCCTTGCCGCTGCCAATAAGCTGGGCGTTGGCGGGCTCGGCGAGCACGATTCTGACATCCGGCCGCTCCCGGCGCAGCACCCGGCCGACGCCGGCCACCGTGCCGCCGGTGCCGTAACCGGTCACCAGGTAGTCGAGCCGCGAGCCCGCGAAATCGTTTATGATCTCGCGCGCCGTGGTCGCCTCGTGGATGGCGGCGTTGGCTTCGGTCTCGAACTGGCGGGCGAGGAACCAGCCATTGGCCTCGGCCAGCTCGGCCGCCTTCTTGTACATGCCAAAGCCCTTCTGGGCACGCGGCGTCAGCACCACCTTGGCGCCCAGCATGCGCATCAGCTTGCGGCGTTCGACGGAAAAGCTGTCGGCCATCGTCACCACCAGCGGGTAGCCCTTTTGCGCACAGACCATGGCGAGCCCGATGCCGGTGTTGCCGCTGGTCGCCTCGACCACGGTCTGGCCCGGCTTCAGCGCGCCGCTGCGCTCGCCTTCCTCGATGATGTTGAGCGCCAGGCGATCCTTGACCGATGCGGCTGGATTGAAGAATTCGGCCTTCGCATAGATCGTCGCATGGCCTGGGCCGAGATTGTTGATGCGGATGACCGGCGTATCGCCGACCGTGTCGAGAATGCTGTCGAACAACCGGCCGCGCCCGGCCGTGGTTCTGATCTTCAACTGCTGCAACATGTCTGGTCTCCTCTTGGTCCTCACGATCCGGTTACAAACCGGAGGGCTTGGCGGCGAGGTTTCGAGACCTTGCCGCGTTAGGTTGCTCGACGTGCCTTCATTTCGGCAACGGCTGCATCCGGCCGGAATGTCCGCTGCCGGTGCGCCTTGTCGGGTTTGGTGATAGAACATGGAGCAACTGGTCAGCGTGGGAGCGAGCGTGGAAACGCACGTGGAATCCGCCCGAGAGAGCCTGAAAAGCACTGCCGCCGGCCTTTCCGTGCGGCTGCTCGGACAGCTGGCGATTTCGCGCGACGACATGCCAGTGGCGCTGCCGGCGTCGCGCAAGCTGCGTGCATTGCTTGCCTATCTGGCGCTTGCGCCGCACCCGGTCGGACGCAGCCGCCTGTGCGAGCTTTTGTGGGATGTGCCGAACGATCCGCGCGGCGAGCTACGCTGGTGCCTCAGCAAGCTGCGCGGCGCGCTCGACGAGCCGGGCCGGCGCCGGATCGAGACCGAAGGCGACACCGTCGCGCTTCGTCTTGCCGCACTTGGCATCGATGCCGTGGAAGCCGCCGCGGCGGTCGCCGAAGGCATCGAGAGCCTCGGCCTCGAGCGGCTGAGGACGCTTTCCCACCTTTTCACCGGCGATTTCCTCGACGGGCTGGAACTCGACCGCAGCCCGCATTTCAACAGCTGGCTGACGGCGCAGCGCCGTCGTTTCAGGTCATGCCATGTTGCCATACTGGAGCATCTGATCGGCCTGCTTCCGGCCGAATCCGACGAGGCAGGCGCCTATATCGACAAATGGCTGGAACTCGCCCCTTTCGACAGCCGCGCTCATCTTGCGCTGCTGGAAAACAGCGCGCGGCGTGGCCAGATCGGCGCG